>NZ_JBBKBV010000017.1:0-69216 GCF_037892815.1 Oceanobacillus sp. HCA-5259
GATAGCCTCCTAAAATTAACATTACATCTATTTTAGGAGGCTATACGTCTCCTTCTGACCATCCTTTTCACCTCATTAATTTCTTTTTAAACTATATTTTATAATAACACAACGCTTACACTTAATCCTTCTAAGTCCAATAACCTTATTCAATTAACTGGCTCAACGGTTGAATAAATGTTGTTATGAACCCTTACATATATAGCAATCTCTATAAAATGTATCATCTAAGCACCTATAATTCTATTGAACTGGTTCAATAATTTGTGAACAAACACTGATTTTTTACGTATTCCAACAGTCCGTAATTTCGTTTTTTTAGATTTACCAAAATAAAATTAGGTAGGGATTGATTTTTTGGTATCCGGATTATCGTGTGGAATAAAAATTAATATAGATGTATGTTAAAATTTAAAGTAAGACAGGAGGTTTTAGAATATGAACTGGGGTTTAATTGCGTCCTTGATTTTAAACGTGGTATTTTTAACCATAGTCTTTGGACAATTTAAGAAAATCAATATTTTAACTTAATTCAGGGAGAAGTCGCCTATCCTCTATAGGTGGGTGATGAAGACCGACAGATAAGGAATAATTCCTTTTTATTTTGTTCTATGTTATGGTCAGTTTATATAAGAGATGAGTTGATATAACAATGGAATTAGATACAAATAACCATTCAGTATCTTTTCTTTATTACCAACTTGTTTTAGTAACGAAATATCGTAGGTGAGTGATTGATAATGAAATATCTGATTATGCTAAATCCACTTTTGAGCGAATTTCAGAGTCTTATCATATCACCTTAGTTGAGTGGAATCATGATGAAGACCATGTTCAAAGCTCAGCCGAAAACAGAACTTACAAAATATTTATCAATACGTATAAAAGCGCTAGTTCTCGTTTGATAAAGCGTAATTTTCCCAGAGTAAAGCAGTCCCTTTGGAAAGAAATTTTTAGGTCTAAAAACTTCTGCCTTTTGACAACTGGCGGTGCACCAATTGATGTCATCAAAAAGTATATTCAGAATCAAGGAAACAACCACAAATAGAAAGTAGGTGAACTTTATGGAACGACTAAAAGCTTATAAATTCAGAATATACCCAACAAAGGAACAAGGAGTTTTCTTTGCTAAGTCTTTTGGTTGTGTTCGTAAGGTTTATAACTTAATGCTTGTTGACCGAATGAAAGCTTACGAAGAAACTAAAAATGACGCTTCTAAAAAAATGAATTTTCCAACACCTGCAAGATACAAAAAAGAGTTCCCATTTTTGAAAGAAGTGGATAGTCTTGCTTTAGCGAATGCTCAACTCCATTTAGATGCGGCATATAAAAATTTTTTCGGGATAAATCTGTTGGATTCCCTAGATTCAAGAGTAAAAAGAACCCCGTTCAAAGCTACACAACAAATAACCAAAACGGCACCATATCACTGATTGAAAATAAATTTCTTAAGTTACCTAAGCTAAAATTACCTATCCGAATAAAGCTTCATAGACAACCGAAAGGGATTATCAAATCAGCAACAATATCTCGCCATTCAAGTGGTAAATATTATGTTTCTTTGTTGTGTAAAGAAGAAATTACGGAATTACCTAAAGTCAATTCGGCTATTGGGATTGACCTTGGAATTACAGATTTTGCGATTCTTTCTGATGGGCAAAAGATTGATAACAATAAATTCACTTCCAAAATGAAAAAGAAACTCAAACGTGAACAGCGTAAGTTATCAAGACGTGCGTTGATTGCTAAAAAGAATGGCATCTCGCTTTTTGAAGCTAAAAATTATCAAAAACAGAGACGCAAAGTTGCACGATTGCACGAAAAAGTAAAGAACCAACGTACTGATTTTCTGAATAAGTTAAGTACAGAAATTATCAAAAATCACGATACTATCTGTATTGAAGACTTAAACACAAAAGGTATGTTGCGTAATCGTAAACTAGCGAAAAGTATTTCCGATGTCTCTTGGTCTAGCTTTGTGACGAAATTACAGTACAAGGCTAACTGGTACGGACGTGAAATTATCAAAGTAGACAAATGGTTTCCGTCTAGTCAAATCTGTTCAGAATGTGGACATAAGGACGGTAAGAAACCACTCCATATCCGAGATTGGACATGTCCTAATTGTCATACATGCCATGATAGAGACATCAATGCTAGTAAAAACATTCTGATAGAAGGTATACGAATACAAGTATTAGCTTAGATACAATCAAGAACCGTAGGAACTCCGGGGATAGCTTGATAAATAAGAGAAACCGCTGATTTTGGTGTATGCCATCAACAATCAAGTATGCTCTTTTCTCAAGAAGCTCCCACCTCAAGCGTTAAGAACCGTTAGGTTTAGCTAAGTGGTGAGTAGTTCACTAATCGGGCCAGAATTATGGAGTAATGTATGTGGACTTTTAGTAGGATTTGAATAGGGGAGTATGTAGCCGATGAGCAATATGACTAATGAACAAATACCAAAGGAAGCATGGAACGCATTAAGAATTGCAAAGAATGTACTCGGAAGCAAATTAATCGGTGTTTACCTTTATGGCTCGTCAGTAAACGGTGGCTTGCGTATCAATAGTGATGTCGATGTTCTTGCTGTCGTAAATCAGCGATTATCTAAAACTACTCGAAAAAAACTGACAGAACGGTTAATGACGATTTCAGGAAAAATAGGAAATGAAGAGGGGATGCGCTACCTTGAATTCATCGTTATTAATGAAAAAGATAACGTACCCCGACAATATCCACCGAGGAATGAATTAGTCTATGGTGAATGGCTTAGATCCGAGTTTGAAAAGGGTCAAATTCCGAAGCCAACGTTTGATCCTGACCTAGCTATAGTTTTAGCACAGGCGCGGGAGTATAGCATTTCACTATTTGGACCTGAGCTGTCAACGATACTTGATCCCATTCCGATAACAGATATTCAAAAGGCAATAAAGGAGACTTTACCAGAGTTAATTGATGGTATGAAAGGTGACGAACGTAATGTGCTATTAACTCTTGCTCGCATGTGGCACACTATGTCTGAAAGTATAATTTCTCCAAAAGACGTAGCTGCACAATGGGCAATCCCTAGATTACCAAAGCAGCAGGCGAAAGTGATCGATATCGCTAGAAAAGCTTACCTTGGAGAGTATAATGATAATTGGGATGGAATGGAAGCTGAAGTCATGCCGTTAGTCAATCATATAAGGGAAAAAATAGAGTCTCATTTCAATAGCTGAGCAATTTCTTGCAAAATTAAGGTCTTTAGCAATTGGATGCGATTGTTTTAAGATAAACCCAATAAACAAGATTATCATTTCTTATATGAAGTGAACAAAAGAATTAAATACATATCATCCAAACGAAAGAAGCAAAGTCCTCTTTTTATGAAAACTTTTTTGTTGTCATTTCTTCTTGAATAATGTATGGTAATACTTGTGCTTTTAAAGTGCGTAGTAAAACAGTTAGGAAAGAAGGGATTTTTTGAAGAAAGGACTTGCCATTCTTCTTGGTATTATATTAGTAGCCGGTTGTTCAAGTAACGATACTGATGAACTTGAACCGCAGGAACAGGAAGAATCTAATGAAATCGTTGACTCTGACGAAAACCTTGAAGATGAGGTCGACGGTGTTACTGAAGATGAAGAAAACGATGAAAACTCCGACGGTGCTACTGAAGATATAGAAAACCAAGAGGACAATTCTGACGATCGGGATACAAGCGATACAGTAGCAAATAATGGTGATTTGGAAACATATCCAGAGTTTGACATAATAGCAGAGCATATTGACTTAGATAAGTATCAAGGCGTTGTTGAAACGGATAACAAAGGAAACCGTATTATTTTATTTGAAGATGAAAATGGGCATTCAGAATACAAAAGTATTTTCATCAAACATGATAACCGTTTAAAGATTGTTGAATTTAATAATGATGGTTTACTATACAACGAGATTATAAAATAATCATCTCTTTAAAGACAGTAGAGGTTAATGAATTTACAATTATCCTTGAAGATTGATAACCATATTAGTTTAAAAAGATTGCCTTAGATGGCAGTCTTTTTTTATGCGCGCCCAGCAAGTTGGTGAGAGACCAATCGGAGTAAGTAGAAAGTGAACGATTTCGTGATTTTATCTTTCTATTGGAAAAATTATTATAAACCTAACATATTTCTGGCATAGATTATGATACACTAAAACAAATAAAGCAATTCTGGAGAGCATGAATTTTTTAAAATGATACTGCATCTTCGTTCTGAATAAGATTTCATTAAAGAAAATGAAGAACATCTACAAAATGGGGGAAAGTTCTTATCACAAATTGAAACCGTTTAGATTTGAAAAAACTATGGTGCAAGGGGGAGAGACTGGTGGAATTTATTTTTATAGCTGCTCGGTGGTCTCATATTATCGGGGGATTCTTGGCTTTATTCGTGTTTTGGATTCCAATCGCTACGAGAAAAGGTAGTAAGATTCATCGACGCAGTGGCTGGGTATATGTGGTTGCTATGAGCATTGTATCCGTTTCAGCGTTATATATGGGAATTTATCGTCTTGCGTGGGATTCATCATTTAATGCAGAGGAAGTTCCATTTTCTTGGTTTCTTATTTTCATTGCTATTTTAAGTGGTGGGGCGGTGTGGTATGGCTTACGAGTCCTTCGTTATAAAACACGCAGAATCGCACATAGAAAAGTGATTGATCCATTGCTGCCGGCGCTATTACTTGTCTCTGGTATTGCGATTAGCATATATGGCTGGAAAATTGATTTTCCATTATTAAAGTTTTTCCCTATTGTAGGTGTGTTTTTGGGAGGAGCTCAACTACAATACTGGTTGTCAGCTCCGACTAGAAGATCGCATTGGATAGTAGAACATATTATAGGTATGCTATCATGCTGTATCGCTACCGTTACTGCATTTACTGTATTTGGTGCGCCGAGACTCCTTCAGATTGAATCCGTAAGTCTGGTTGTGTGGGTGATCCCTATCCTTGTTTTTGTTCCGCTTATTATTGGATTCACTACCTACTATACAAATAAAATAGACGGAAAACGTTCTGCATCTTAATCATCTGAAAATAATATTCCCTAATAATTAATGTATTGAAGCTAGTTATTCTTCTATAAAAATCGATCGGTACAATTTTTCAAGACTCTATTTAACAATAAGGGATAAATTGTCATCATTTTATGGCTCACGGGTTTAATGAAGTTATTTAGTTTGCTATTATTGTCATTGCTACTTCTTCAATGGAAGAAGCCAATAATAAGCAGCATACTCTTTTATGTGACTAAAATAATGGGGATTATCTTGTTCTTTTATGGCTTCCTTAATTTCACCACTATCACATTAAGTCTGTTTCATATATTGGATTTTGATTTAGAATTATATGCAGTATTGTGGAGACTACTTTTTGGGAACCGTTTTGGATGGTTGGTGGTATTTTTTACTTTTTTTCTATTAAAAAAATAAAGTAATCGGAAAATAATGTGATAATGTAGAAAAGAGATGAAAAGGTTAGACAATAAAAGGGCATCACTTATACAGCTGACTTAATACAAATGCCCTTTTTTCCACAATCGCCTCCGATTATTGAACAATTCTCAACTAAAATCCTAAAGAAAAAAGGAATTGCCATTACAAGAAGTGAGCCTACAACACACATAGATATAACTTTAATTAAATCCCTTTTTATGGAGTAATTATTTTTCCCCTGAAGACATAACAATAGATTTTTTGTCCATTTTGACCACTGTTTGATGCTACCCACTTTGACTTCCTGCGTATAAAGCTTTAAAATTTCACGATACTTAATTATTCAACTTTCGCACTGATAAGCTTCATAAAATTGCTCTACATCACTGTACCGAGAAGACTTTAAATAGTAAAGTTGACTAGCTCAATATAATAAACGGACAGTTTCAGTAGCGAATTCAAGCAAGGTAAGTGAGTGTTTTCAGAAGTTGTTAAGATTTTTCAGCCCAAGTGAACTAGGATCTTGTTCAAACGGGAATGAGAGTCCTCTATTTACCCGAACGGACTGGAGTCAGCTTCATTCGATCGATTAGAGCCTCACTATTCACTCGAATGAACTGGAGTCAGCTTCATTCGATCGATTAGAACCTTTCTATTCACTCGAACAGACTGGAATCTGCTTCATCCGATCGATTAGAGCCCCGCTATTCACTCGAATGATCTGGAATCACCTTCAAACGAGTCATTAACTCTCTAATCACTCAATTGAAGTCTTGGGATCGTGTCCATAACTATAATGAATTGCTGGTTTCACTAATTATAACAGAGGGTAGTTTACTGTTTCAGCTGCGAAAGTTGAATTAATTACAAAAAATCCTCTTCGCATCGGACCAAAAAGATCCACACCCGGGTCAATCGGACGGATGTAATCATAAAATCTTTTAGGTCATATTCATTGCAATAAGTGACGAACAATAATAGTCTATAATTTGTGTGTTTATTCTAGATCAGGAACAGGAGTTAAAAAAGCTTTGGGATCAAAAACGGAATTAAGTAAAAAAATTGAAGTTTTAAAAATAAAAATGATTAGGATCAGTGAAGAAAAGGGTATGAATAATCCGTTAACCATTCAGATTAGTCAAGAATTGGATAAGTTGATTAACGAATATATGAGATTGACACAAAAGAAACATAAAAGACTCATGTAATATTATTGGCTATTCTGGATTCATGTAACTGATTTTTTTAGGCATATATATATCATTCAATACTTTTACTTAATTATTTGTAAACGTTGTCAAGGCAAGCTTCATCCTGTTTCTGAAAACGTGTTAAGGTAATTAAATGTCAAAGTTATCGGGGAATTTGTATTCAAGGCTATAACTCTTACATTATCTGCAATCAAAAGAAACTCATGATTTAAACTGAAAAAGATGAGGTCGTTGTCGACACCGGATTATCCCACACTGTTATTTCACCAGGTATCCTAAAACAAATTGGAGTAAAATATGAAAGCGGTGACATAATTTATGATGAAATTGGTGGTAACGTTGTATTTCAAACAAAAAATATAAAAAAATTACAGATAGGTTCATTCACTGTAAAAGACGTTCAAGTATGATGTAGGAATGTTGCCTGCAGGGCATAGTGCATTGCTCGGATTAGATATTTTAAAAGAGTATAAGTTCGTTATTGATTTAGATAAATTAGAACTGCATTCATCAAAACGTCAAAAAGAGGATTAGCTTATCAAGTAGTACTAACCCTCTTTTTCGTGTAAGTTGGAGATCAAAGGGAAACGTTAGGTTCGATTTTCCGCAAAAGGGCATGTCTTAAGGAGATTTACATATGCAGCCGATAACACCCTCTATGCTGGAGTTTATAACCGTCAAAAACCAACGTGATATAATTCCGATACAAAGCAATTATTAGAGTTTGTTATTTTCCTAAGAACAAGTGACAAGAGGGGAAGTGAAACGTATGAATTGGTATCAAGCATTTTCAGGACAAAAACTACACAGAGGGATAGACTACTATCACAGTGGGTTTGTAAAGAATATAGATATTCGTGAAGACTTTATAGAAGCGTCTGTATATGGAAGTCGTGTATACGATGTGAAAATAAAGTTGAAAGATGGAGAGATTACGAACATGAAATGTGATTGTCCATATGCTTTTGATGGAAATCACTGCAAACATATGGCGACTGTATTATTTTGTGCAGATGATACAGAACCGATTAACGAGGAACAAGCGAAGAAGGATGAGAAAAGTCTTGCCAATCTGGTGAAAGAAGCAGATGAGGCAGTAGTCCGTGACTTTTTAACAAGTATTCTATCAAGTGACGAAAAGCTTTTAAATCGTTTCAAGAGTATTTTAAAGTGTGAACTCTCCTCAGAAGATATGAAGCGATATAAAAAACAGATAAACAAGATTTTTAATAAACATGCAGGATTACACGGGTTTATTGATTATTATAATGCGGGTCAGTTTGCCACTGAATTGGAAGAATTTCTTGACGAAGAAATAACCGGGATGGTGGAGAATGAACTATACCAAGAAGCATTTGAATTAACGAATGACATATTTATCAAACTAGGTAACCTGGATATCGATGATTCAGATGGTGAAATTGGCATGCTTGCCGATGCGTGTATGGGAATTTGGCAAGACATATTGGCTCATAGTGGTGAGCTGTTAAAGAAAAAGATGTTCCAATGGTTTATGGAGCATTTAAACGGATCTGTTATTGATTATATGGAAGAATATCTAGAGGAGACGCTGTTTGAAAATTTTAATGAAGAAGCATTTCTTGCAGAGAAGCTTGCATTTACTGATGAACAGGTGCGTAAATTTAAACAAGAAGAAGATTCCTGGTCAATAGGATATGCTGCTGGAAAATGGGCGATCAGACATATAGCTATTATGGAAGAACAAAATGCAGCAGACTCCGCAATTGATGCATATTGTGAAAGGCATCAAGAATTTAGTCCAGTTAGGAAATACCTCATTGAACGTCATATGAATAGAAAAGCGTACGATAAAGCAATTTACCTGCTTGAAGAGGGGAAAAAAGTCGATAGAGATTCACCCGGACTTGTAAGAAATTATAGTTTGGAGTTAAAAAATATCTATAAGCAGACGGGAAACAATCAGGGTTATGAAAGAGAGTTATGGTCTTTAATGCTGGAATATCAAAGGGGCGATATGGATATTTTCAATGAAACCGTGTTTTTGGTTCGAGGAAAGTACGTTAATCACGATTAGCATCTTGTTATTTTCGTTTGGCATATTATTGTTCATTTTCACTTGGATTCGCTTTATGATTTTATTAAGAAATGGAGAATACCGACCAGGCTTTAAATAGTTTTAATCCCTCGAATAAGCAAAACTTAGAGTTCGTTCGTGCAATTAAGTGGTTTTTATCTCTCGAATGAGCAAGATTTTAGTTTGTTCGTGCAATAAGAGGTGCTTTAATCATTCGAATAAACTAGATTGGAATTCGTTCATGCAATAAGCCTTTAACGCTCCTTTTGAGAAAATGGATTTTTCCGAGCTTACAAGATTAATTCAAGTTGTATCCAGTTAAACAGCATTTCCATATTAAATGATTAAAGCATAGATAAAGCAAACTGCCAACTTAGTGAAAAAGGGCAGATACATATCTGGCGCTGCCCCTCGATTCTATTTCCTTTTGCCGCATTATATTCTACATAAAATCGAAAAAATACCGAATCACATGGAAAAATATTGGAGCTGTATAAGTAAGACTATCAATACGGCTCAAATAACGACCTTTTAATTTCTCCCATTTCTCCTGATCATCTATCAGCAAATCTCTTTTTAATACAGAAAACGTTAAACTTCCAATAAAGCCTGCAACACTAATGAGTACACCTGAAAAAATACCAAATATAGGTGTCAGCGGAGTCAAGTATGGAAAAATCAAATAAGAGATACAAGTAGTTATGATTAAGCCTGCGATGAACCCTTCCCATGAGATATAGGCATTTGCAGTGGGAACAATTTTTCGTTTGCCGATATACATAGTAGCTAGGTATTGGATGACATCATTAAGCTGTGTCAAAGTAATCAGATACAACACTAAATTACCGCCGTATACTGGAGTTGCAATTGGAAAGTAAGCAATATGACTTAAACCGAATACCATTAACATAAGTCCCCATTGGGTAAAGCTGACAGACTTCAGAAAACCGACCGTACCTTTGCCAATAATTCTCGGAAGTGGCAAAAATAAGAAGACATATATAGGGATGAATACAATAAACATGCCATACCAACCGATATAAATCCAATAAAAATGCAGTGGAATCATTAGATAGGACCATAAGAATATTCGTCTGTCAGATTTTCTCGTTTTTATCATCGAGAAGTATTCTTTCAAGGTAACTGCTGATAGAATCATAACTGCAATCAATGAAACAGTTGTGTTGAATAATGTAGCAAAACAAAAGATAACAAACATTCCCCACCATGTGTTAACACGGTATTGAATAACAGAGAAATCTTTTTCAGGCTGCAACTTTTTCACGATAAAAAAACTAATTGTTGCTAATGCAATAATGGAAAAAACAATTAATAGCAGCCAGACTGTATTCTGCACGGTAATATCACCTCAATAGCTCGTAAAATATCATTTATTCATTGTACTGCAAATACGTTATAATATAAAGGTGAAGTGAGATTTTGTTCATTATGTTGTTGATGTCAAAATAACTTATTTGATTTAGAATTTAGGTGAATGATTTGGAAGAAAAACAATATGTTTACATCATGTTATCTGATACAGGAACCTTATTTACAACGATGATAAAAGCTTATACAAAAGCTCCCTATAATCATGTATCGCTTGCTTTTGACGAGGAGTTAAAAGCGATGTACAGTTTTGGTCGCAGAAATCCAAAAAACCCATTAAATGGCGGTTTTGTGAAAGAGGACATTCATACTGGCACGTACAGCAGATATCCAGAAACTACTTGTGTCATATATCGATTAGAGGTGTCTGAACGTGAGAAGGAAAAAATGAAGCGGATATTGGACGTGTTTATCAAAAATCATAACAAGTTTCATTATAATATTCTTGGTGTCATAGGGGTTTCTCTAAAGGAACCAATTGAATTCAGTAATTCCTACTTTTGTTCGCAGTTTGTAGCAGATATTCTGGATCGTTCTGGGATCCACCTTTGGAATAAACTTTCAACGATGGTCACCCCAGAAGATTTTAGGAAAAGTGACCGTTTAGAATTATTGTATGAAGGGAAATTAGCAAACTATCTTGAGCCAAACTATGGGAAATGTTAGTCATACGCACCGTTGTAGTTCCCGGTGGAGATTATTTTGTATGTTATTGTAAAAAAACAGTAAGAGTTTAAGTTTTTAAAAGGCTGGCAGATTCTTTTGCCAGCTTTTGGTATCGTCTGTAAATGATTTTTCCGTATAACAGGTATCCGCAAATCGATTAAAGCATCCAATAACCATGCATTTGTCTGTTAAAGATAATCTTCTTGGTATTATATTAGTAGCAGGTTGTTCAAGTAACAACACGGATGAACTTGAACAACAGGATCAAGATGTATCTATCGTTGACCCTGAAGAAAACGTTGAAGATGATTCTGATGCTGAATATACAAATGATACAGTAATGAATAATGGTGATTTGGAAGAGTTTCCAGAGTTTGATACGAAAGCAGAGTATATTGATTTAGATGCTTATCAAGGCGTTGTTGAAACGGATAACAAAGGAAACCGTATCATTTTATTTGAAGATGAAAAAGGGCATTCAGAATATAAAAGTATTTTCATCAAACATGACAACCGTTTAAAGATTGTTCAATTTAAAGGCGATGGTTTACTATACAACGGACGGGATTATAAAATAATCACCTCTGCAAAGAAAGTAGAGGGCAATGAATTAGGAAACCACCACTTGTTCTATAAAAGAAGAATAAGTGGTGGTTTTCTGTTATTCTGACTTACCTTTTTGTAAAACGACGAGTTGATCTCCTTCATCAAGCATTATTTCGCTTCTAAGCGTAATTAGCTGAATGGTATTCTTCTTTCTGATTAACAGCGGAATAGCGTCCTCAGGAAGCAAATCTAAATCTATTTTATCTTGGTGGTTCATTGGCAATGCTTGTATTTTATATCCCGTATTGATTTTCTTATTTAGTTCAGTGAATACAGCATCTTCACGAAATAAAAGGTTAGCCTTCCCTGCAAAAGGAATTTTTTTCGAATCCTGCTGCTTATAGCTCTCGCTGGTAAGCGTAAAGGTGTGATTATGTCCGAATTTTGGTGCATAGGTTTGGCTGACTAGCACATTAAATGCAGCATCTCCAGTTAAGCAAAGGATGGTTTCATATGGTGTCAGGTCTACCTCGTATTCGCTGTGCTCTGCAAGAATTTGACCGTGGTAAACAGGAATTTTCTTTTTCACGGCAGGTTGAAGCAATGTGGCCGAAGAATCACTAATTAACACAGGTATATTTATCTTCTGTAAATAATCCGCGAGTGCAATTGAAAAACTATTGGCCCCAACTAAAAGAATACCGGGTGCAGCGTCGTTAGCGAGCCCAAGAGCCTTAGCAATTGGTCTGAGGGAAAAACCATGTGCGCAAACCGTAATAAATACAAGTGCAAAGGTTAGGGCTGTAAGCATTGCAGCACCTTCATAACCATCATTCAAGAGAATGGTCGCAAAATATCCGGAAACAGATAGTGCGACAATTCCTCGTGGCGCTATCCAGCCAATCAGGACTTTTTCAGCATTGGAAAGCTCTGTGCCGGCAGTGGAAAGCCAGATGGATAAAGGGCGTACGACAAATAACATCACAAGAACGAACCCGATAATTGGCCATGTAAACATTTCAGCAATTGTTTCACGTGTTAAAGAAGCGGTAAGTAAAATAAAAATGGTTGACGTTAATAAAACAGAAATATTTTCCACAAAATGGCTCACGTCTTGCCCAATCGATGATATATAATGTTTCGTACGACCTATCGTTAATCCCATTACCGTTACAGCGAGCATTCCTGTTTCATGCATCACAACTTCCGCCAAGGTGAAACAGAGCAGTACAAAGGAAATGATGATAGGGGACTTTAAATATTCCGGGAATAATCCTTTGTAAATCATAAAACTAACAATCATTCCGATTACATAACCGAGAATAATAGCAATAACTGCACTCAAAAGGAAATTCAATATATAATTTGCGTGCAGGCTATCAGTCGTTAATACTTTGATGATTTCATAAGCAAATAGTGCAAGTAGCGGACCAAAGGGATCTACAATAATACCTTCCCATTTAAGTACCGCTGCCGTACGCGGTTTTAACTTTGCGTTTCTTAGCAAAGGAAGAATAACAGTTGGCCCTGTTACGATAAATAGACCACCGATTATGAATGAAATTTCAAGACTCAAGCCGGCTATAAAATGTGCAGCAATTGCTCCGCCGATCCAGGCGATGAATGCACCTATTGTGACAATCCGAAAGACGGATTTGGATACGCCTTTGATTTCCCGAATATCAAGACTTGAGCTGCCTTCAAATAAAATGATCGCGACCGAAAGCGAGATCAATGGACTGTACAGGCTTCCCAAAGCTTCTTGTGGATTAAACAGGCCAAATACAGGTCCCAGCAATAAACCGGCAATTGACATGATGACAATGGATGGCCATTGAATCCTCCAAGCTAGCCATTGTGAGGAAATACCAACGACAATGATAACTGTGATACTAATTAAAACAATATTTCCCATATATCATTCTCCGATTCTTTAGATTTAGGTTAAGACATAAAGCATATAAATTTCGCACGCTTCTATATCCAGTGCAAAATTTTAAATTTGAGAGGTTCAAAATAAATTAGCACATCATAACTATGTTGCTCAATTAAGATGCAAGATATAAGTATCAATTAATTGCTTCCTTTTACTTCAAGCTTTGACGAGTAATTCAAAAAGTAGTTGGGACGGGGATACCTTTTCCTTACTATTTGATTTTGTCTTCTCTCCACTAGTATAGGTTTATCCACCTATCTAAAACAGATAGGGATAAGATATAAAACTCTTACAAGTTGTTCTCCAATTACCTTCACCATTTAGATAAAAATTCAACTGCTTTTCTTTTAAGTTCATTCGAATACCCTTTCCATGTCTTTGCTTATCATTGTTCCTCTTCCCAGTTCAAGAAAAAAGTATGTTTCAAAATCAACATATTGCTCAAATATCAGAAACAATTGATGATGAATTATTTTTGCCATTCATTTCTTCACTTTCCATAAACGACTCAGGTGAAGCTGAATCGATTCTATTGACAAGGCACTCCCACATGTTAACATATACAATATGCCAATCATCCTACAACTTTTAAAAGGAGAATACTATGATTCATAAAACGAACCGCATGTATTTAGTTGAACAGGTTGCTTCACAAATAGAGCAATTAATTGAGTCTGGACATTGGACAGTTGGGGAAAAGATTCCACCTGAGATGGAACTGATGAATTTGTTTGATGTTAGTCGTAATACACTTAGGGAAGCAATCCGTGCCCTCGTTCATGCTGGGTTACTTGAAACGAAACAAGGTAGTGGGACGATTGTTCGCTCTGCCAATCCTCTTGGTGCAACGTTGAAACGCTACATAAAAAGATCTGCTTTACTCGAAACACTTGATGTGCGCTTGGCATTAGAAAAACAAGCGGCACAATTGGCTGCTGAACATAGAAACGCAACCGATTTATCAACACTTGAAGCATGTATTCAATCTAGTCGGGAGGCAGCTGAAAATGGTGACTATGAACAATTTATTGCCTCAGACATTCGCTTTCATCAGACGATTGTACAGGCCTCAGCTAATCAGTTACTGATTGATTTATACGAACCGATGGTGGAAGTTGTATATTCTTTTGTTCAGGATTTAATGGCGATGGACGCTCCTTTTAAGTATGAAGAAGAACTTCATCTTGAGTTATTTAGGGCTATCCGTGACCAGGATAAGGTGGAAGCAGCGTCATATATGGAAGATTATATGAAAATACTGAGAGAGAATATAATGAAATTGATGGAGGATTAACTAAATGAATAATGATGGAATATCATCTACCTTAAACAATAGTACAAAAAATAGTTGGTTGTTACTAATTGGCGTGATTTTAGTTGGCGCCAATTTAAGGGTTCCTTTAACTTCTGTTGGAGCGCTTATTTCCTTTATACGAGATGACCTTGCTATAAGTAATGCCCTCGCTGGGTTTATTACGACATTACCGTTACTTGCATTTGCACTTATATCTCCATTTGCTCCGAAAATAGCAAATCGTATCGGTATGGAATGGACAATTATGTTATCACTCGTCGTACTCATAATTGGTATTGTAATTCGATCACTTTCAGGAATCGGATTTTTATTTACTGGTACACTTTTCATAGGGCTAGCTATTGCAATTGGAAATGTGCTCATTCCGGGAATTGTGAAGATGAATTTTCCGCTTAAAATAGGTCTGATGACTGGTATATATGCTATATTCATGAACATTTTCGGCGCACTCGGTTCCGGTCTTAGTGTTCCCATTGCTTCAATCGGTAACTTAGGATGGCAAGGTGCGCTTGGGGTATGGGGAGTCTTGACAATAGTATCCTTGTTAATTTGGCTACCGCAGCTCAGCAAGCGACGGAATCAGAAAACGAATATAAAAACAGAGAAGAAAGAAAAAAGCAATCTATGGCGTTCTCCGCTCGCATGGAAGATTACAATATTTATGGGTGGGCAATCGTTAACTTTCTATACATTAATCACATGGTTGCCGGATATATTGCATTCAAACGGTTATAATTTAAACAGTGCCGGATGGATGGTATTTCTTATGCAGTTTGCTCTTATCCCTTTTACTTTTATTATTCCTGTTATTGCAGAGAAAATGAAGAATCAAGTTGGTTTAAGTGTGGCAACAGCTTTACTATTTATGATTGGTTTTGCAGGGTTACTGCAAGGAAGCCCTGCACTTGTTCCAGTATGGGTCATTCTTCTCGGAATTGCTGGCGGAAGTGCTTTTAGTTTGTCAATGATGTTTTTTACACTAAGAACAAAAGATGGAAAAGAAGCAGCAGAATTATCAGGGATGGCGCAGTCTTTCGGTTATCTTTTAGCGGCAGTTGGCCCTGTATTAGTTGGTGCGTTGCAAGATATAACTGGCGGATGGACAATCCCCCTTTTCTTACTTATTCTCCTATCTGTTGTTTTACTAATTGTTGGCATCGCATCAGGGAGAGAAGGACAAGTTACAGACGGGATAGAACTATACCCAGCTAAAGCAGTTGTAAAGCAATAAAGAAATGGTGCTCGCTCCTATGTTTGGAGTCATCAGATATGCCGGACAAAGAGAGCTTGTAAGGATCCCCCACTGAATGAAGTATCACTTTATTAATGAAAAATGATATTGTTCCTTTAATAAAAGAAAATATAGAGGGATTCTTAAGAAGGTAAAAAACACTTTCCTAAGAATCCCTTCAATTAATGCTGGACACTTTTATTTCTAAAAAAGAAACATAATATACATACTCCTTCATACTATATCCTGGAGGTGAAGAAATGGCGAGAGTAGCTTACCGGGAAGCGGACGTTGATTTAATGGCAAGGATGATGAGAGCAGAAGCTGAAGGTGAAGGTGTTCAAGGAATGCTATATGTCGGAAACGTAATTGTTAACCGTGCTGTAGCAGATTGTTTAGATTTTAGTGATTTGAGAACGATTGAAGATGTCATATTTCAAGTACAAGGGGGAAATTTCTCTTTTGAAGCGGTTCAAAAAGGCAATGTATTTTATCAAAGGGCGAGGGAAAAAGAAAAAAGATTAGCAAGACGGAATTTGGAATCATGGAGGGATCATCCCGCGCAATTTGCTCTGTGGTACTTTAATCCATTTGGTCCGTGTCCACCAACATGGTACGGTCAGCCTTTTACTGGTCAATTCAAACTGCATTGTTTTTATGAACCAGAGGCTGGAACATGTGATAGTGTTTATATGGGTTAGGAGTTTGCGGGCTTTGATTGAAGTTTGTTGCTGTTTAGTACCAACACACAATTTTTAAGAAAAAGGTACTGGTAGCCAATAATATTCATTCACTATAACCATGTGGAAAAATTCAACTTGAAACTAAGCATACCAAAACGCAGCCAACTTTGTTTTGATGTACTTTTATTCCATGAAATAACGAGGGGAACTTTCGGTTGAGGGAGTTCCCTATTTTAATGGAAATTTCCATAGCGGCACTCCAAGGTGAGCTAAGGGGATAGCGCTGTTTTCCTCTTCATTTTAGCAAGAGGAAAAATCATCTGTAATAGTATGAAAGCAAGGAGGCTATAACGTGTGTGCAAGTAAAAATAGAATTTCTTCGCATTGTCTCTGGATTGGAATTAGCGCTGATGAAGATTAAATTAAATTTTGCTTCTCGACTCCTGAATAAAGCAGTATAATCGTCTCAACAAAGAAGCAAATGTTAAGGAGATGAAACATGATTTCATATGTATTCATGGGATTGTTGACTGTTATCGGTTTAAGTGCAGCTCTTTTGTTACGAAAGTATCATGAAATTACAAAAAGAATCGGCATGGTATCCTGGGTATCATTAAGTGCATATTTCTTTATGGAATACATTGTTATCCGAGCTGCTGAAGCACCGTATAATTTGTTGAGACAGCCGATGAGTGATCTAGGTGTCACTTCTTGTGGAACAGGGACATATGAACTTGCAACTTATGAAATTTGTTCCCCTTATCATTCGTTAATGAATTGGACTTTTACGCTTACCGGAATTGTTACATTTGCCGGTGCTATTTTCTTGCAGCAATGTTGGCCAAATAAACGAGGTATAAGAGCAGCAACAGTCTTACTCGTCATATTCGGGCTTAGTTATGCGATCTCAGGTATTTTTCCCGCCGACTTAAATTTTCTGATTCATACATTTGCTTCATTACCGGGAATGTTTGTTCAAATACCTGCTTTGATTTTAATCGGGGTTGCAATCAAAACGGTTATGCCGACATTATCAAAATGGACCTTCTTCTGTGTGTTTCTGTCAACCGTCAGTCTTATCCTGATATTCTTTCAGCCCCTATTTAATGATCTACCGGGCGGGCTGTTGCAAAGATTTCTCTATGGTTCCGTCTGGTTATGGATGACTGTAACTGGAATAGTACTTTGGAAAAAGGAATAAATTAAAAATCCGGATTAAGTGTTAAAGCTAGGCATATCAGCACTCTCTTGTAAATGAATTAACTTTCTGCCGCAAAAAAGTCCTCCAGCTGCCACCCTGAAGGATAACCTGGCTAAAATTATCCCTGTTATTTTATCCTTTCGCACCTGTGTAATTAGAAATTAGAACCTCCATCTATTCGTAAAAATGTTCAATATTTGTTACGATCATATAGGAAGTATTTGTGATATTTTCAGTTATATGGTTCGCTACGGATGCTTGTGAGTGGCTTTATGTTTAGATGGCTTGAAAAGTTAAAAAAGGTAGAAGGATAGTGGTAACTTTGGTGAGGCAGAGGGATCTTTTTATGGCTTTTTTTCGGGCAGGCATGCTCGGATATGGTGGTGGATTGTCGGCCATTCCACTGATGCAAAGGGAAGTGGTTACGAAATTTGAATGGATGACAGATGAAGAATTTGCAGATGTATTAGCACTTGCCAATACATTGCCAGGCCCCATTAATACGAAAATTGCCGGGTATATCGGCTGGAAGATCGATCGGTGGCGCGGAATGTTGAATGCACTCCTTGCGACAATTTTACCGACATTAGTTTTAATGATCTTATTGTTAATGGTTTTAAATACTTATAAGGACCGTCCATGGGTACAAGGAATGGCCAAAGGTGTTATTCCTGTTGCCGGTGTGATGATTGGTGTGTTGGCCTGGGATTTTCTCAGGCTTTCCAAGAAACTGATGGGGTGGTTGCCGACTGTGATGCTAACGATTATCAGTTTAGTCGTCATGCAAATGCTCGGTATTCATCCGGCCATTTTAATATTGATTCTCATTATTTCCGCATTGCTTTCCAGAGAAAAAAAAGAAAGGCGAGTTGATGGGAATTGATATACTGGGAAATTTTTAAAGCAAACTTTATCGCGAATATATTAGGATATGGTGGGGGTCCAGCGACCATACCATTATTGGAACATGAAGTGGTTCATAAATATGAATGGTTTACGGTGAGCGAATTTAGTGAAATGGTGGCATTAGGGAATGGTTTACCAGGTCCTATTGCGACTAAGCTTTCAGGCTACATCGGATTTGAAATGGGTGGTGTGTTAGGATCTTTTATTGGTGTCTTTGCAGCTGTCGCACCCTCGATGATTTTAATGATTGCATTGCTTGGTTTGTTGTTAAAATTTAAAGACTCCCCGAAAGTAAAGCGGTTGACACAATATATTCGCCCGACAATTGCTGTTTTGTTAGGTGTAATGACCTTTAACTTTTTCATGAATGCTTATGAGACATCGGGGATCTATCATACTGTTATTATTGCTGTCTTAAGTTTTTTTGCGCTTGAGCGATTTAGGATTAGTCCTGTGTTAGTTGTTTTAGGAGCACTTATTTATGGAGCAGTGTTAATTGGGTAATAATTTATAAGAGAAGTTGTTAGAATTTCTGGCAAAAGACGTGAGATTAACATTTTCTCTCTCGTCTTTTACTTTTTTCTGTTTCAATTAAATTCGTAAAGATATGCGAAGTTTGTTACGATTGAATAGGAAGTATTCAGAGCTAAGTTTTAAAAATCCTAGGGACAACGAAAACTAATTTTAGCTAAGAAACCATTGATATATAGAACTGGCGAAAGAAGGGTAAGGATGAAAATCAAGAAATTTTTATTGCTTTTTGTATTACTTGTTTTCCTGGCAGCTTGCGGAGACAAGATAGAAACAAATATGTCTGAACCGATGGTTGATTTTGAATTTATAACACAAGATGAGGAAGTATTAAACTTGAACGATCTTCAAGATGAGTGGTGGGTAGCAAATTTCATGTATACGAATTGTCGAATAGTTTGTCCAAGAACAACAGCTAACATGGCGGCCGTCCAACAGAAATTGAAAGAGGATGGCCTGAGCCCACAATTTGTCTCGTTTAGTGTTGATCCAGCACACGATACCCCGGAGGTATTGAAAGAATATGCCGAAGGGTATGATGCAGATTTAGAAACGTGGAGCTTTTTAACAGGCTATGATTTTGAAACGATTCAAGAAATATCAGAGAATACGTTTAAAACTGTGTTGGAAGAAGGAGTAGTGGGACAAAGGGCACATGGAATTTACTTTTACTTGATTGATCCTGACGGGAACATTGTAAAAAAATATGATGGCATGAGCGATGCGGAACTTGATCTACTTGTTAACGATTTAAAGACGGTATTATAGAAGGGAACGTCAATTGATCTTAAACTGTGAAAAACACCTTCGAATGGAGTATACCATTTCGAAGGTGTTTTTTAATGCAAGTACTTAAGATTGTTTATCAGACACTTCTCCCGGTTCTTCTACATTATCCGTAGCTTCGTCTTTCTTTTCGTCCCCACTAACTAATTCATTAGCCGAATTTTTAAACTCCGAGAGTGTTTCTCCGGCCGCCTTGCCGATTTCAGGTAGTTTTTTTGGACCGAAAATAATCAAAGCTAGAAGTACAATAAGAATTAAACCTGGAATTCCAATATTAGCTATCCCCATAGCAATTCACCTACTTTTCGTCTATGCCATTTTGTGTGTGTTTGTTTTCTTTTCAGCGAGTAATCCTCCGTTTTTGAGGTATTTCTCTACACCTTCAGCGGCACGATAAGCTAAAGCTCCGATTGTTCCGGTCGGGTGATAATCGGAAAAGTGCGGAAATGCAGATCCACCTGTGACAAATAGGTTTTCCATATCCCACATTTGCAAGTAATTATTAACAGCAGATGTTTCTGGATCGGCACCCATTGCTACTCCGCCAGCATAATGTCCACCGCTGTAGATATGGTCGAACTCTTCCGGAACTTCATCTTCATCGATGATATCTGCGCCCATTTCTTCCATGATCTTTCTAGTTACTTCGATACCGTACTTCGCAATATTAATATCTTGATCTGTTAATTTATTTGTAACACGTAGTAACGGATCACCAAATGCATCTTTATAGGTCGGATCTAAGTCTGTATAATTGTGCCACCATGGCATAACTCCTGGTACAAACCAAACATGCAGCATACTGTTTGCATATTTGATAGAGTTGTCCTTGAATTCTGCACCCCAGCTAGGAGTATCACTTGGTACGGCTAGACTTTGGATTGGACCCAATCCATACTGTCTAATTTCCGGGTGTCCACCATGTATGAAGTTTTTACCCTCAGGGTCAATATGCTCTACTGTAAAGTCTCTTAATGTTGCGCCAAGAGCCCCTGCTCCACCATACATATTGAATTTCTTGTCATTGAAAAAGCCCCGAACACCGAGGAAAGTATTATTAAATTGGCCGACAAAGTTTCTTCCAATTACACCTTCTCGTTTTTTTGGATTATAAGGCTTGCCGATTTCGGAAAGTAGTAGTAAGCGTGTATTTGTAAAGGTAAATCCACCTAAAACAACTACATCCGCGGGCTGTTCGTATTCAAGTCCTGTTTTCATATCTACATACATGATCCCAGTAGCCTTTTTACCATTATGTAGCACACGACGGGCATAGGAATGAGGACGAAGCTCGTAGTTACCTGTTTTTTGTGCTGTTGGAATAACGGTAACAACAGGATCCGATTTTGCCCCGAAATCACACCCGAAGTGAGAGCAGTAGGAACAAAATTGGCACTGGCTCAGTTTTTCCCCATCTGGGTTTTCATAAGCTTCACTCATGTTACCTGCAGGAATCATATATGGATGGTACCCGAGATTCTCTGCTGCCTCTTTAAATAAATTGATTGCCGGTGAACTTTTAAGTGGCGGGTTTGGATAAGGGTTCGAACGGGGTGGTCCGAGTGGATCCTCTTCTCCTGATGTTCCTGCTGTTTTTTCAAACCGGTCATAGTACTTTTCAAATTCATCATAAGTGATGCCCCAGTCTTGCAAAGTCATTCCTTCTGGTATTTTGTCTTTACCGAATTTCTCAACGGTTTTCGTATACACTTCAAAGTCAAATGGATTATTACGGAACGTACAGCCTGCCCAGTGCGCACTACCTCCACCTACATCGTTACCAACCATCATTTCAGCTTGTGTTCGGACTGGCTGGGCTTCTTCATCCATTTCACTACGAGAAGTAATGGTTTCTTTTGATAAATCTTGCATCATATCATAACGCTGTGTAAATCTGAGTTCATCTTTACTTCCAAGATAATCGTTGACTGTTTTTTCTTTTCCTCGTTCTAGTCCAACGACTTTATAGCCAGCTTTGGCAAGCTCGGCGGATACAATACCACCTGACCAACCTGTACCAACTACAACTACGTCTACTTTATCCAGTTTTATTGCCATGAAATCTTCCTCCTGTTGTGTTTAAACTTATGATTGTTGGTAATCGTTCAATCCCATTGGTTCCATTTTGACAAATTCTTCTTCCTCGATAATATCGATGAAGCCTGGACGTGGACCTGGATAATCTACCATTCTCCAGCCATCCATGTTTTTATTTCCGCCATAGAGAGGATCCGCAAATACACCTTCGATTGTCATTTTTCGGAGTAAACTAAAGAAATGTTGTGAACCTACACCAGTCAGTTCAACCTCTCCATTATCAAATAGTTGTAATATCTCGTCTTGTTGCTCGCCATCAAGGTTACTGAATTTATCATCGAACTTATCTTCACTTACTACATCCAATTTTCTTAGGCCTTCGATAATGATTTGACCTCTGTTTAGAGGTGTTTCATAACGCATCACTTCATCATCATCAGTATCACCATTGACCTTAAATGGATTTTGCATATACTCTTTCGCGTTCGTTCCCCATGAGCCTGCTAATTGCTTGTCAATGAAATATGGTACGCCTAACGCGACCGCACCTGGGCCATTGTCATCTTCCGGGTAGATACGCTCTACTGCTGCTCGCAGAATTACAAAGTCCTCAAAGCGATCAAAAAACATGCGCGCTTCTTGGAAATCGCTTGCTGATTCTGTTGTAGTTTGCGGTGTTTCTGACTCCTCCTTTAGAAACGGATTCGTTAGTATTCCCCCAAGGATAGATCCACCTACAACACCACCAGTAAATATCCCAGCATTTTTCATGAATATCCGGCGGTTCATTGTTTTTTTATTATTAGAGTTTTCATTAGCCAAGATAGTCCCTCCTTAAAATTAGATATATGTACTAAAAAAAGCAGTACAGTTGAATATTATACGCTTTTCTAACTTTAATGTCTACAATCTAAATGAAACTAAAGACTTGCTTATATTTGGGTAATCCTTCAAGTGGAATGTGTGGAAGATTAGAATAAAAAATGGTCCTATTTACTTAGTTATCAGTCTACCCGCAATCTAGCGTTTTAAACCAAATTTTTTAAATGAATTATGAAGTATTATTTTATTTATTTTATCACGTATTAACGGTCTTACCTCCACTGAATGAGTTTCACTTTATAACCCCACTTCCACTTCATTCCTTGCAAATCAAGAAGGATGGTATAAAATTAGATAAGAAAGTAAGTGAAGTAAATAGAAAAAGTAGAAGAACAGGTGTATTTCTGCATAAGAAATACACCTGTTCAATCAGATTTTTATTTTCAGTTGTAAAAAGGGAGGGTGAATGCATATGAAGAAAAAGGTAATCGTTTATGATCGAATTGAAGAACCAGTACTTAGCGCATTACAAGAAGAATTTGATGTACGAATATTTAAAGAACGTGATGCGCATGATAATCCTGAATTCTTATCATTCCTCCAAGAGGCAGAGGGGGTTATTGGGCTGGGTTTTCCTGGCCAGAGTGACATCCTTGATAAAGCACCAAATTTAAAAATTATTAGTAACGTGTCTGTCGGTTACAATAATTTAGATACCGAAGAATTAACAAAGCGGAACATCATGGGAACGAACACGCCAGATGTATTAACAGACACTGTAGCTGATATAGCAATGGGCTTAATGCTTTCAACCGCGAGAAGAATGCCCGAACTCGACCAATATGTAAAACAAGGAAAATGGAAAGAAGCTGTTACCACAGAATTATTCGGCGCAGATGTTCATCATAAAAAGCTCGGAATAATCGGGATGGGCCGGATTGGTAAAGCTATTGCACAACGAGCTCATTTAGGGTTTAATATGGATATACTGTATCATAGCCGCACGCCGAAACCAGATGCGGAGGAACGGTTTAATGCAACATACATGAATCCCGAAAGTCTGCTTAGGAATTCTGATTACATATGCCTTATTACCCCTCTAACAGATGAAACAAGGGGGATGATTGGCAAAAAAGAATTTCAATTAATGAAGCGATCCGCAATTTTTATTAATGTATCCCGGGGAAGTACGGTTGTGGAAGCAGATTTGATCGAAGCACTGAAAAATAAAGAGATAGCAGCCGCGGGGCTAGATGTATACGTACAAGAACCAGTAAATCCAGATAACGAGTTATTAAAAATGAAAAATGTCGTGACATTACCGCATATTGGATCGGCTACGGCTGAAACAGAAAATAAAATGGCAGCATTAGCAGCTGAAAATTTAAGAGCAGGATTGAACGGTGAAAAACCAGAAAATCTTGTAAATCCAGAGGTATGGAAGAAGGAGTAAGAAAATGGCAGAGCAACTAAGATTAAGAGCATATGAAGAAGATGATATTAATTTTCTACACAAGTTAGTGAATGATCCCGCAATTATGTCCTATTGGTTTGAAGAAGCTTATTATTCAAAGTCTAGGCTAAAGGAAATATTTGAAAAAGAGCAGCAAGATAGCAATACGCGCAGCTTTATTTTAACAAATGGTGAACAAGCACTTGGTCTTGTTCAATTATTTGATATTGATTTTATCCATCGTCATGCTGAATATGCGATTATGATTGATCCAGCTGCTCAAGGAAATGGTTATGCAGCTAAAGCAACAAATTTAGCATCTGATTACGCATTTAAAGTGTTGAATCTACACAAATTATTTTTATATGTGGATGAAGTTAATGAAAAAGCCGTGCATGTTTATAAAAAATGTGGCTATAAATATGTTGCTACGTTGGAAGAAGCGTACTTTGTTAATGGAATTTATCATAATGCTGTCTTGATGAATATTTTCAAGCGGGATTATCTTGGATTGAATTAATTTTTTTATGTCTGAAAAGAATAGAGAAACTCGTGAAACAGTTGATATTCATGCTGTAATTAGGGTATACTTTATATAGAAAGACATATAATAAAAAGACCGCAGATGCTGTAACATCTACGGTCACAATAAACTGAAACCCCATCAAGAGGGGTAGGTAGCTTGGGAAAATAATCCCTCACTTTCCTGCTACAGAGCATGAGGGATTATTTTTTATTGCTTTCGGACATGATGAACGCTACTAACATCCCAAAGGATATCATTAGCGCTAACACGCTTTCAAAAGCCATAGGCAACACCTCCCAACTGGGGAAGTCTCCCGCCGAAAACGAATCGACAAGGCGACAAGTGCTACCATAACCCCTCATGTGAAGCTCAGTTTATTGATGAGTTTAGTATATCATAAGAACGAATGAAGTTCTCTGAGACAGAGTTATTGTGTAAAGCAATAGCTCTATTTTGTATACTGTTATCTAGTAAGGATGCTTAAAAAAACCTGAGTACGAGGGTGTTTAAATGAAAATAAGAAAAGCTAACTCAGTTGATGCAACCAGTATCGCAAAAGTACATGTAGACAGTTGGAGAACGACTTATAAAGGTATTATTCCAGACGAATTCTTGAATAACCTTTCCTACGAGCAACGAACAGAATTATGGAAGGAAAATCTTGCAAGAGTAGACAACTATATTGTTGTTGCAGAGAATAACGAAGGACAAATTATAGGTTTTGCGGATGCTTGGAAAAGAGAAAGCAATATAGTGAAGAACTCAAGTGACTTAACTTGTATTTATTTGCTTGAAGAATTTCAGGGTAAAGGGATAGGGAGGAAATTACTTCATGAATTGTTTTTGCATTTTAAACGATTAGGCATTGAGAAAGTCTTTGTCGAAGTATTAGAGGAAAATAAAACCCGGTATTTTTATGAACATTATGGTGCGAAGCTAGTCGAAACGAAACAGATAAAACTTGCCGGAAAAACGTTGAGTGAGTTGATATATGTATGGGATGATGTAGACAAGGTGATAGAGAAAATAAATTCCTAATGAGAAGCAGATTCTAAATCGTTCAGCAAACGAGGCATATGTGAAACTTCGCAGGCGTACATTCGTAATGAAACGAGGAGGGATAACCGTGAAACTTTTATCCTATGCTCTATTGCTTGGCTTCATTTTATTTTTAAACTTAGGACTTTATTTACCATCCTTACTTTCAGTTGATGAGGAAGACATAGGAAAAAATACAAACCGTTTAAAGAAATCTAAATGGTTTCAAGAGTGGAATATAAACAATTAATTATTCACGATAAGGATGTCCGTAAAGTTATTGGAAAGTTCAATGATAAGAAAATTGATAAGAAATTTTTTCGGAATAGATACCGAAAAAAACTACAAAGTATTTTACAACAAAAGCTAAATAATAATTTAGCTTAGTATGCATATTATCGTGCTCAGAGTTCTGGAGGGATCGTGTGAAAGATAGTTTAATTGTGGTGTTATCCATCGTGGTAGTCACTTATATTATTTATAAAAACAGAATTAAATTAAAGGAACTTACAAAATTTCAAATTCTAGGAACGGGATTTACCTATCTTGCTGTTGCTTGTATAGGGGGATTTATTATATATTACGGTGGAAATTGGGTTGCAGGGAAAATGCCGAATTTGTTTTTTAAATATATAATTTTTCTAGTAGTCATTTGTATAACGCTATATTTATGTGTAAGTGTGTTGCACAAATTATTACGGAAGATTACGAATGGGAAACTGCCTACAAACAATCATGATTGTTAAAGCTAATAGTATCATTGGTTAAGCTGGATTAAGTTCAGACTGTTTTTTAATAAATAGCAGCAAACATAAAACGAGATAGGTGAATTAATTGAGTATAAAAATAAATAACGAACTTGAAATGAGGTCGTTAAATGAAACAGATTTAAAGCCCTTGTGGGTATTAGCATATAAAGAGTCAAATCCGGAATGGAAAAAATGGGATGCCCCTTATTATGACCACGCGGCGGTAACATATGATGCTTTTTTGAAAGAAATGAAATCATCTCTAGTACAGCAGGATAATCGCTGGGGCTTGTTTGTTAACGGAGAGTTGATCGGAACCGTGTCCTATTATTGGGAGCATAAGCCTTCAAATTGGCTTGAAACGGGTATTGTTATTTATAACCCCGATTATTGGAATGGTGGATACGGAACGATCTTTTTTAAAGCGTGGGTCGATTATTTGTTCAACACTTTACCCCTAGTTAGAGTGGGCTTCGCTACGTGGTCCGGGAACGATCGTATGATGCGGTTAGGTGAGAAATTGGGAATGCGTTTGGAAGGAAGACTGAGAAAATGTCGGTTATACAATGGCATATATTATGACTCTATCCGAATGGGAATATTAAGAGAAGAATGGGAGCGGTTATCAGACGAGTGCAAATTGTTTTTTTAAGAAGCATTAATATAATAATAGTAAGATCATAAACTATTAAAAAAGAAAGGCTTGAGCACTCTAATATCTAAAGCCCAAGATGAAAATTAACTTCAGACGGGCTTTTTCTTTCGCTCTTATGTTTTACTGAACGGAACTTAAGGACAATTTAAATGCATCATCGAATACTCGCTGACTTATCTACCTTCCTTTTAAAACAAACTTTACTTCATCAATCCACTGAATAATTTAATATTTTCATCGAACGTTCATAATCAATGTGTATGCTTAACTAGAGAACAATGGTATAAAGGAGAAAAACTATTGGCGCTAATAAGTAAATTAATACCTATAGGTGTATTTGCTCTGAGTTTTGCAGGGGGGATCCTTTTCTTTTATATAATGAGTGATTTATCTAAAAACAATAAAAAAATACATATCGAACAGATGGTTTCAGAGTTGATAAATGTTGTCATCTTTATTTGGATCGGGAAAATTTTAACGAATCTGAAGCTGTTCATCCAAGATCCTTTGGCAGTGCTTGCTTACCCAAGTGATTCTCAAGCATTTTATCTCGCTATTCTAATCAGTGGGATTATCCTGTTTATAAACGTCAAGAGGGGAAAAATAAATGCTGTCCCATTTATGAAATCATTTATTCCTGTAATTTTAGTCGCATCTTTTTCGTATGAATTTATTTACCTCGTTTGGCTTCAAACTGGTGGTACAATTGGATACTTTATTTTAATCACCTTGCTTCTTATCTTATATTACATCGTACATGATCAATTACCTGACAAGCTGCTGTTCATCATGTTACTGGTTGTTTGGTCTGTTGGAGTGTTCATTCTTTATTCGATACAACCATTTGTTACCGTGTTCGGTTATATAATAGCACCTTGGTTTGTTTGGTTATTTTTTACAATAAATATCGTTATTATTTTAAGAAAGAGGGATCGTCGTGGGCGGAATTGAAGCAGATACGCTATTGATTGCGGGCACATTTCTTGCGGTTGGTGCAGGGGCGTTATCATTCTTATCTCCTTGTGTACTTCCAATTTTTCCAGCGTACCTGTCCTACATAACAGGGATCAGTGTGAAAGAGTTACAAAGAAGTAAAAATACAAAAATCAGAAAAGAAATCCTTAGTCATTCTTTAATCTTTCTAATTGCCGTATCGCTTGTCTTCATTAGCCTTGGAGCAAGTGCGTCATTGTTTGGACAGTGGGTGCAGGGATTGCTGATAGGAGATTCAGGGTTGTTTATTCAGCGGATTGCGGGCATCCTAATCATGTTCATGGGGCTCTTTGTTGGAGGTTGGATTACAATTCCAAGCTTGATGAAGGAAAGGCGTTTTCAATATACGAAAAAGCGGGCGAATTACATTGGAACATTTTTAATAGGTCTTGGATTTGCGGCTGGATGGACGCCATGTATTGGACCGATTTTCGGATCTATTTTACTACTAGCAGCTAGTAATCCCGGACAAGGCATTTTCTACACGGTGATGTACGTTGTCGGCTTTTCGTTGCCGTTTCTTGTCTTAAGCTTTTACCTCGGTTCCACAAGATGGATTGTGCGCCATAGTGGCATCATTATGAAGGTCGGTGCGGTCGTCATGATTCTCATGGGGCTCGTATTGTTCTTAGGACTGATGCCGCAAATTACTGGTTTCTTACTTGATATTGTTGATGATACATGGTTATCAAGACTAGGATAATATTAGGAGGCTTTTGGGATGAAAAAGTTAATTCTTATTGTTGTATTTGTTCTCATGTTTGGCTGGACGGTCTATGAATTTATCGGAGATTCTGATACGGCAACTGTAGAGGAGAATGATGTGGATGAGTCTGAAATAGAAACAAGCGGTGAAGAAGGTGCGAGTGTGTCTAGCGATATCGCAGTAAATGGGAGTGCTGGGGAGGGTGAGGAAGGGCTAGATTTCGGTGATATGGCACCTGACGTGAAATTGAAGACAATGGACGGGGAAGAGGTGCAGTTATCTGATTTCCGCGGGGAACGTGTCATGCTGAATTTCTGGGGAACCTGGTGCCCGCCTTGCCGTGCGGAAATGCCGGATATGGAGAAGTTCCATCAGAATACAGATATAAAAATTATTGCAGTTAATTTAATTGAAACAGAGACGAGCCTTGACGATGTTCATCAGTTTATCGATGATTATGGACTCACCTTTTCTGTTTATACCGATGAAGGGAATGCTGCTGCGGAGGTGTATCGCGTTCAGCCGATCCCAACTTCTTATTTGATCAATTCGGACGGTACGATTCATAATAAAGCCTTGGGTGCTTTGAATTATGAATTGATGATACAGGAGTTCGAAAAGATGAAATAACAGTTTTTTCCTTACAATATATATAGAGGTGTCAGAGGCTGAAACAAAAGAAATTATTGAACGACATAATGGAGATATTGGTTGGAAGGAAGGGAAAGATACAAATACATTCGGGTTAACATTGCCGCTAGAAGATGCCTGATCAAATAGGTTCAGGTAGGATAAATGGTGAGTAGAAAAAGGAGCCATACAGCTTTTGTGTTGTATGGCTTTTAGTAGTTCTAAATTATAAAATAGGCAACAATGGATAGGCAAATAGAAGTGATGCCTATTGCAATGAATGGTTTTAATGCTTTTGTCCGTAAATCTCTCAGGCTTACATTCAATCCAAGGCCAACCATGGCTGCTGTCAAGATCCAGGTTGTTGCAGTACTCACGCCTTCTAAAAGCTTCACAGGAACAGGGAAGATGCTACCGAGTACATAGCTACCTAACATACTCATTAAAATAAATCCGAGCAAGAACCAAGGGAATTCTATCTTTTCCCGTGTCCGCTCCCCATTACGTTTGAATTTAAGAAAATAGATAAGAAGAAAGCAGAACGGTACCAGTAGGAATACTCGACCCAATTTCGCCAGTAGTGCCATAGCTAATGCCTCTTCTCCAGCTGGCTCTGCCGCGATTGCAACATGGGCAAGCTCATGTAAGCTGATTCCCGACCAGATTCCATAATCAATTGCAGTGAGTGGTAATAATGGCTTAATTAATGTATATCCAATTGCGAAAATCGTTCCCATTAATGCAATAATACCGACGCTGATTGCCGTGTCTTCCTCCTTTGTTTTTATTATTGGCGCGACCGCAGCAATGGCAGCAGCTCCACAAATCCCAGTTCCCACTCCAAGTAAAAATGAAATATTTTGATCTGCCTTCCACGCTTTCGCTAGCAACATCATGAGACCAATTGCAAAGGCTATAACAATGGCGTCACGCAAGAGCAATCCAATGCCATCTTGGAATATAGTATTAATATTTAATTTCAGTCCATATAAAATGATAGCGAAACGTAGGAGCTTCTTCGTCGAAAATGTAATACCTGCCCGCAATATTTCCGGATAACCAAATAGTTGCCGGTAAAGAACAGCGATAATGATTGCACAAGCCAATTGGCCAACGGGCTTAAATCCTGGTACGAGTGCCAATAAATAGCCGAGTAAAGCAATAAAAAAGGTAAATGCGATACCAGCTAACCAATAAGGAAATGATTTTGCATTGTTCGTCATGGAACCCCTCCTTTTCTTAGCATAGCTAAGAAAAGTTCATAAGAAAAATAAAATATAGTAATGATTATCATAAGTAATTAGTTATAATAAAGAAAAATGAATAGGTAAGGAGGCGAGATGATGGATAAACATTTACAACTATTTATAACCGTTGCTGAAAAGAAAAGCTTTTCTAAAGCGGCAGAAGAACATTACATGACACAACCTGCTGTGAGTCAATATATTCGTGCATTAGAAGATCAAATCGGCATGCGTTTAATGGAAAGGACGAACAAATACGTTCATTTAAATAAAGCGGGTGAGATTGTCTATCATTATGGAAAGGAAATTTTAGGTTTATATACAATGATGCAGAACCTGGTAGACGATTTAACGAATAAAGCCAATGGTCCCCTAGCCATTGGAGCGAGCTATACCTTTGGGGAATATGTTCTGCCGCGAATGATCGCTGAGCTAAAGAGGAATTACCCGGATATTGAACCGACTGTAACAATTGGAAATACGGTCACGATTGCAGATTTAGTTGCGGGCTACCAACTTGATGCAGGCATTGTCGAAGGGCATTTTAACAGGAAAGATGTTCATATAGAACCGTTTGCTGAAGATGAAATGTTTATTGTTGCTTCCCCGACAAGCAAACTGTGTAGTAAAGAAGGTTTAACGCATCGTGATCTTGAAAATGAAACATGGATTGTCCGGGAAAAGGGATCTGGAACGAGAGAAGCAACAGAGAAGCTTTTTCAAATTTATGGAATTAATCCTTGCCGGTTCATGCATTTTAGCAGTACCCAGCCGATTAAAGAATCGGTAGCGGCCGGTCTTGGAATTAGCCTGCTATCCAAGTGGGGGATTCAAAAAGAAGTGAGCTATGGAGAGTTAAAAATTATCGGGATTGATGGTCTCCCGCTCTTACGAGAATTCTCGATTATTACAAAATCTCCATTCCGGACGAGGGCCTTAGAGGTCTTTCTTAATCTTGTTCGAGACAATGGAAATGGAAATCAAAGAAAAAGTTTCCAGAATGAGCAGTGAAGTTTTTCCTCTGTATATTTTTCAAATATTTAGTTATAATAAAAGATAAAAAGAGGGGATTACAGACAATGGGGAAATTAAAGAAAAGCGCGCAAGTTGTACAAGATTCTCTGCTTGCGAAGGGATATGACAATGAAGTAATTGAGCTTGCAGATAGCACGCGAACCGCAAAGGAAGCCGCTGAGGCACTAGGGTGTAAAGTTGCGCAAATCGCGAAATCGATTGTCTTTAAATTGAAAGAATCCGACAACGCATTGCTCGTTATAGCCAGTGGTTCCAACCGGATTAATGAAAAGCATTTAGGTGAGTTGATTGGTGAAACATTAGGAAAAGCAGATGCGGAATTTGTGAAAGAAAAAACTGGCTTTGCGATAGGCGGTGTGTCACCAGTCATTCAGGATGCGACGATTAAAGTTATCATTGATGAAGATTTACTTCAATACGAAGATATATGGGGCGCCGCAGGGCATCCGAAAGCTGTGTTTCAAATGACACCTGTCCAATTAATTGAACTAACAGATGGTGAAGTATTAAATATAAAAGGATAAAACATGAAAACATGTCCTTACCGATTTAATGGTAGGGGCATTTTTTTTGAAAAATCTGTTTAACCTTAATTAAATCGGGTAAAAATTGAATATATTAAAATAAACGTATTAAATTTGTGACAGAAATGTGAACAAAGGTATTGTTTCGCATAACGTATAGTGTTATACTATCCCTAAATTCCGAAAGGGGAAAATTATATGAAAACATTGGGAAACGGAGTGATAAAGTTTTTTTTGGCTAATCTTACGGTAATTGTTGTGATCGCAATGCTACCGGTATTTTTGGTCACGGATCAAGTACCTATTTATAATAGTTTGATGGATTACTTATTTAATAATAAGTCTTCACTATAAGGAAGTGCCAGGCACTCTTAAAGAACATAGGATAATCAAAATGAACCCCGCCTCATGAGCTGGTGGGGTGTTTTTGTGTTTCAGTCTGCAGAAGTTCGGTTACTGACAAATTTATTCATCCAACAAACGATATAGGTAATTAATAACAGAAACTTTAAAAATATCACCATTTACTATAGTATTATATGAATAGACAACAAAAATTTTGAAAGTGAGGAAATGATATGCGTTTTGAAACAAAGGCAATTCATGTTGGACGAGGAATAGACCCGTTAACTGGGGCAGTGACGAGTCCACTTCATTTATCTACTACATATGAACGAGCTGCAGATGGCTCGTATACAAATGATTTCATGTATGGTCGCGGGGATAATCCGAATCGTCGAGCACTGGAAGCGTGTCTGACATCGCTTGAATCCGGTTTTGACTGTGTGACTTATGCTTCCGGGATGGCAGCGATTTCCTCTATAATCGAGGCACTGCCGCAAGATTTACCACGCCTGATGCCGGATGATATGTATTTCGGTATCCGTGCACTTATATCCGAGACGGATATTGGAAAGAGATTCGATATTGCCATCGCAGATATGACGAATCTTGCTGAAGTGGAAAAGGTGATACAAGATGCGCCGACGGGTCTTGTCTGGATGGAGACACCATCTAACCCGCTTGTTAAAATAGTCGATATCGAAGCAATTACGAAGATTGCACAAAAAGCAGAGGCTTATACAGTCGTCGATAATACATGGCCAACCCCAGCTTTACAACGTCCACTTTCATATGGAGTTGATTTTTCCCTTCATTCAGTGACGAAATATATTGGAGGTCATAGTGATTTAATGCTTGGGGCAATTGTGGCTAAGTCTGATAGTATCTATTTGAAAAATTTGCGTGCTTGGCAGCATGAAAAAGGTGCAGTCCCTTCACCGTTTGATTGTTGGCTGGCTCTCCGGGGTGTCCAATCGCTTTCGCCAAGGATGAGGGTCCATTGTGAAAATGCATTAGAACTTGCACAATTTCTTGAGGCTCATCCAAAAGTCGAAGCGGTCCATTACCCTGGCCTTGCTAGTCACGCAGGGCATGCGATTGCAGCGAAACAAATGAGTTCATTCGGTGGGATGTTATCTTTCCAAGTAAAAGGCGGCGAGGAAGAAGCAATGGAAGTTGCAGCAAAGGTAAAAATATTTACACGTGCAACAAGTCTAGGCGGGACACATAGTCTCATTGAACATCGCGCCTCCGTTGAAAAAGATAAAACGATGGCACCAGCTAATTTATTACGTGTTTCTGTTGGAATTGAAAATATAGAAGACTTGAAAGAGGATTTGTCACAGGCGTTAGAGTAAGTTCGTGATACATGAAAGGAAGCTTGGAGGCAGCAATAAAATGGTATTAGGTACAGAACAGAGAAGGAAAAATGAGACAATCAGCCTTCTATTAGTTGCAGGAATTATGTTATTTGCTTCTAACTTACGTGTTCCCATCACATCAATTGGCTCACTGGTGCCGGTTATTCGCGATAATTTAGACGTAAGCAGTTCGGTAATGGGCTCAATCTCAACTTTACCGCTACTGGCATTTGCGTTTGTTTCCCCATTTGTACCGAAAATCGCAAACCGGTTCGGTATGGAAAAGACGATATTTTTAGCGATGATGATATTAGGTCTTGGGGTTGTTGTTCGGTCTGCTAATGGTATTAGCACATTATTTATTGGGACCGCTCTGATCGGGATTACGATTGCTTTTGGAAATGTATTGCTTCCAGGTCTTATAAAAATGCGTTTTCCCTTTAAAATCGGCTTAATGACAGGTCTGTATACGATATTTATGAATATATTTGGTGCACTAGCTTCTGGGGTTAGTGTGCCATTATCGAATATTGAAGGATTTGGCTGGAGAGTTTCCTTGGGAATCTGGGTCGCATTAATCCTAATTGCGCTCATTGTTTGGTATCCGCAAGTAAGAAATCCACAGCCCCAACCAGACTTACATGTCGAACAGAAAAAAACAAAAATGTGGACTTCTGCTACAGCTTGGAACGTAACAATTTTTATGGGTTTTCAATCATTGATGTACTTTACCCCACTAACCTGGCTGCCTGATATTTTACAGTCTCATGGTTATTCGCTTAGTCAGGCAGGGTTGATCATCTCGGTGATGTTATTAGGCATTATTCCAGTAAACTTTATCATTCCAGTGCTCGCCGACCGAATGAAAAACCAAAAATTATTAGGAGCGTTCACGGGTATTGTTTTCATCCTTGGTTCAGCGGGGTTATTTAGCAGCAATCTTAGTATACTCATCATTTCCGCTATCTTAATTGGGATTGGATGTGGCAGTGGTTACAGCTTATCGATGATGTTCTTTACATTACGAACTAGAAATGGTTATGAAGCTTCTGATTTATCCGGGATGGCCCAATCAATTGGTTATCTTATCGCCGCAACGGGACCAATTGCATTTGGGGGATTTTATGATGTAATGGGCAGCTGGACGGCACCGATTATCGTATTAATAGCGATTGGAATAATCATCGTGATAACGGGAGTGCTCGCTGGTCGGGATGTCGTTATCGATAACTAGAAAATGGAGGTAACAGGATGCTGAAAGAACAGTTTCATATTGCCATACCGACAGCTTTTTTAGAAGATGAATCACTGGATCTAGATGGAACGATCAACCATATACGAAACCTTTATAAACAAGGGATAAAGTCTGTACTTGTTTCAGGAACAACCGGAGAACAGCATAGTTTAAACCTGCAAGAGAAAATGGAACTCCTTAACCGCTTAGAAGAGGAAGAAGAACTCATTAACGAGATGGAAATCATATTCGGTGTTTCTTCCGTTAGGCAGAAAAAAGCGGAGGAACTTGCGGAAAGGATTCAAGAGACAAAAATCGCGGGAGTTATGCTTGGCTTTCCGCCCTATATCTTACCGACACAGGAAGAAGCTGTAAGCTATGCAAAGAGTATTATGGAACGAAGTAAGAAACCTACCATTTTATATAACAATCCGAAAAGAACTGGTTTCGATCTTTCCGTTGGTAGTATTCTCGAATTGAGCAAGTGTGAATTAGTCTTGGGAATTAAGGATGCCGGGGCTAAAGAAAAAGTTGAAGCAATTAAAAAGCATCTCATGCGCAATGAATTTTATTTTTATGCAGGTGGAGAGGTAGATTTAGAGGAGAAAATAGCTTATGGCTATGACCGATTATCGTCTATTGCAGGGAATATAGCGCCACGAGTAATTAATAATTGGTTTCGCGGATTGTTAGAAGGGCGACAGGAGAACGAACAAGAAATAAAGGCAAGAGCCATGATTTTAGAGCAGGTTTATCAAGGGAATGCAATTGTAAATGTGAAAAGAATCTTGAATCAGAAAGGCTCTCAAGTGGGGATTTGTAGAAGTCCGATAGGAAACTAGTTTCTTGAACAAATCTTATTGAAATTTGTATCGCTAGTTAGAAAATACTTTAAGCCGTTGAAAGGGGAGGATACTATTTATTAGAATAACTCTCTTGGTATAAGGATAGTTATTATTGATTCATATTTCCTTCTCCGAATCTGTTAAATGTGACAAATTCTTTAAGCTTATTTACTAATAGTTGACTTGTAGGACGTCCAATCATATACTAGTTGTAGAACGACTGAAAGGGCTTTCTAATTATTAGTTGTTGGACGTCCTATAAGTAAGTTAGCTGCTTTGTTGGATAAAAGTATTTGGAATCGTAAAACATAATATAAAAAGGAAGGTGCTTTCCACATGAGAATGGTAGATGTTCTTGAGAAGAAACGTGATGGGTTGGAATTAACAAAAGAGGAAATTGAATTTGTAATTGAAGGGTATACAAATGGTGAAGTTCCTGATTATCAAATGTCCGCATTCCTAATGGCTGTTTATTTCCAAGATATGACGACGGAAGAACGGGTAAATTTAACAAAAGCGATGGTTGAATCTGGAGACCAAGTCGATCTATCGGAAATTGACGGTGTGAAAGTCGATAAGCACTCTACTGGCGGGGTAGGTGATACAACAACATTAATCCTTGCACCTCTCGTAGCCGCTGTAGGTGTTCCTGTTCCAAAGATGTCCGGCCGTGGTCTAGGTCATACAGGTGGTACGGTTGATAAGTTGGAATCCATTGCGGGCTTTCAAGTTGAAATCGAGCCGGAAACATTCATTGAACTTACGAATAAAAACAAAGTCGCTGTTGTCGGCCAAAGTGGAAACTTAACACCTGCTGATAAAAAGATTTATAGCTTACGTGATGTAACGGCTACGGTAAATGCGATCCCCTTAATCGCAAGTTCGATTATGAGTAAGAAAATTGCTTCCGGGGCAGATGCAATTGTGCTTGATGTGAAGACAGGCTCTGGGGCATTTATGAAGACATTGGAAGATTCCAAGAGATTAGCCCATGCGATGGTACAAATTGGTAATGGTGCTGGAAGAGAAACGATTGGGGTCATTTCGGATATGAACCAGCCTTTAGGATTTGCAGTTGGTAATGCGCTTGAAGTAAAAGAAGCCATTGACACATTACGTGGAGAAGGACCAGTTGATTTACATGAACTCTGTCTTGAGCTCGGCAGCCGGATGGTTTATCTCGGTAAGAAAGCAGATTCCATTGAACAAGCGAAAGAAATGCTTGAAGAGGTAATCAACTCAGGAAAAGCGATTGAAACATTCAAAACAATGATCACAGCGCAAGGCGGCGATGCATCGATTGTTGATGCGCCGGAAAAACTACCTAAGAGCTCCTACACATTTGAAGTGGAAGCGAAAGAAGATGGTTTTGTATCAGAAATCATTGCGAATGAAATAGGAATTGCAGCAAGCTTACTTGGAGCGGGACGTCTAACGAAGGAATCCGAAATTGATTTAGCAGTTGGACTCGTGCTGAATAAAAAGATCGGTGATGAAGTGAAAAAAGGCGAATCTCTTGTGACAATTCATAGTAACCGGGAAGATGTAAAAGATGTGATCGATAAGATTTATGGATCCTATTCTGTTTCCAAAGAAAAGATAGAGAAAAACCCCCTAATCTATGATGTCATTTATGAATAAAAGAACAACTTTTTTAAAGGAGTGAAGATTAATGAGTCATACATTTAAGCGAGTATTTGTTGTTGTGATGGATTCTGTTGGAATTGGTGAGGCCCCAGATGCTGAGAAATATAATGACGTAGGAGCGAATACGCTTAGGTCTATTGCCGAGCATATGGATGGGCTTCATATGCCAAATATGGCGAAATTAGGGCTAGGCAATATTCACGAGCTAAGAGGTATTGAGCCTGTAGAAAAACCACTTGCACATTATACAAAAATGCAGGAAGCTTCTGCTGGAAAAGATACGATGACAGGACACTGGGAAATCATGGGACTTTACATTGATACACCGTTCCGTACATTCCCGGACGGATTCCCTGATGAAGTCATTCAAAAATTAGAAGAGAAATCCGGTAGGAAAGTGATTGCAAATAAACCGGCATCGGGAACGGAGATTATTGAAGAGCTTGGGAAAGAACATATGGATACAGGTGCACTAATTGTTTATACATCAGCCGACTCCGTATTACAAATAGCTGCACACGAAGACATTGTTCCGCTTGAGGAACTATATGAAATCTGTGAGTATGCCCGTGAAGTATTGAATGATCCGGAGTATATGGTTGGTCGTGTCATTGCCCGTCCGTTTATCGGAGAACCTGGCAGCTTCGAGCGGACAGCAAATCGTCATGACTATGCTTTGAAACCATTCGGGCGGACAGTGATGAGCGAATTGAAAGATGCAAACTATGACGTGATTGCAATTGGTAAGATTTCCGATATATTCGACGGAGAAGGAGTAACAGAATCTCTAAGAACCATATCTAATATGGATGGTATGGATAAATTACTGGAAACGATGGATATGGACTTTACTGGTTTGAGCTTCTTAAACCTAGTTGACTTTGACGCGAAGTATGGTCATCGCCGTAATCCTCAAGGCTACGGAGAAGCGCTGGAAGAATATGATGCAAGACTTCCAGAAGTGTTTGAGAAGTTAAGAGAAGATGATTTACTCATCATTACAGCTGACCACGGAAATGACCCCGTCCATCATGGAACCGATCATACGAGAGAATATGTTCCGTTACTCGTCCATCATAAGGGAATAGCAGTAGGAAAAGAACTGCCGTTACGGAAAACATTTGCCGATCTTGGCGAGACGGTCGCCGACAACTTTCAAGTTACAAGTCCGAAGTTCGGGCAAAGCTTTTTAAATGAAATAAAGTGAGGGGGAGAGACATGAATAAAACAGCAATTGAAACAGCTGCAACGTTTATTAACGATAAATTGACAGCACGTCCTGAAATTGGTCTTATTCTTGGTTCAGGTCTTGGTGTACTCGCGGAGGAAATAGAAAATCCGGTACAGATAACGTATGAGGATATACCCAATTTCCCGGTTTCGACGGTGGAAGGGCATGCTGGCAGACTTGTTATTGGTGAACTTGAAGGAAAAACGGTACTTGCTATGCAAGGGCGTTTCCATTTCTATGAAGGTTACGGTTTAGATGAAGTGACCTTCCCGGTTCGAGTGATGAGGCAGCTAGGGATTGACAAGGTAATGGTCACGAATGCGGCTGGAGGAGTGAACCCAGCGTTTGAAGCAGGAGATTTAATGATGATTACGGACCATATTAATAATGTCGGAATAAATCCGTTAATCGGTCCGAATGATGCGGAACTTGGCGTCCGTTTCCCGGATATGTCAACTGCCTATGATCGTAAATATCAGGAACTAATGGAAGAGGTTGCTGAAACCCTAGAAATTCCGTTACAAAAAGGTGTTTACGTCTGGAATAGTGGGCCAAGTTATGAAACACCAGCGGAAGTTCGGATGCTGCAACAAGTAGGCGGGGATGCGGTCGGAATGTCTACCGTTCCGGAAGTGATTGTCGCTAAGCATAGCGGAATGAAAGTGCTTGGAATATCCTGTATTTCGAATATGGCTGCAGGAATCTTAGACCAGCCATTATCCCATGAAGAAGTAATGGAAACGACAGAAAAAGTAAAAGCGGATTTCCTCAAATTAGTTAGAGGCATCGTACGCCGTTTACCAAGTTCCCATAAATAAGATGAGGTGAGAAAATGACAGAGAATATCGCGAAAATGATTGACCATACGTTGCTCAAAGCTGATTCAGTGAAAGAGCAAATCATAACTTTATGTAAGGAAGCAAAGGAATATAACTTTTATTCCGTATGTGTAAATCCAACTTGGGTGAAAGAAGCAGCGGAACAATTAAAAGGTACTGACGTAGAAGTTTGTACCGTTATCGGCTTTCCACTAGGCGCCAACACACCGGAAACGAAAGCATTTGAAACAAAGGATGCAATTGCAAATGGTGCGACCGAAGTGGATATGGTCATTAATATTGGCGAGTTGAAAGCTGGAAACGATGAAGCAGTTGAAAATGATATTCGTGCGGTTGTAAATGCTGCGGCAGGTAAAGCGCTTGTCAAAGTAATTATCGAAACGAGCTTACTTACAGAAGAAGAAAAGGTTCGAGCTTGCGAACTTTCTGTAAAAGCAGGCGCAGATTACGTGAAGACTTCAACTGGCTTCTCTACTGGAGGAGCCACGCTGGAAGATGTGAAACTTATGCGCGAAACAGTTGGCCCGGATATTGGTGTAAAAGCTTCTGGCGGTGTGCGCGGTAAGGAAGATGCACATGCTATGATAGATGCCGGTGCTAGTCGAATCGGCGCAAGTTCCGGGATTAAAATTGTCACCGAATAACGATCAAACGACTGGGCGGGCCGAGGGAATTTTAGAAGGAAGTAGACAGAGTGAAAGATAAATTAAATCGAATAACTGGAGTTTATGATAAAGGATCAAATGTAAAGCAAGAGATCCTAGCAGGATTGATCTCATTCTTTGCAATTGTATATATTATTGTTGTAAATGCGACGATACTTTCGGATGCTGGAATTCCGATTGAAGGTGCCGTCTGGGCAACAATTATAACGTCGATGGTCGGCTGTTTCATTGTCGGATTCGGTGCGAATGTGCCCTTGATTCTTGTTCCGGGCATGGGATTGAACGCGATGTTCACGTATACGTTCGTCCATGCCATGGGACTAACCTGGCAGGAAGCATTGGCGGTTGTATTTGTAGCGGGGATTATTTTTGTTCTCATATCATTTACACGATTAGCGACGATTCTTGCTCAGTCGATTCCAAATGCGTTAAAAGAGGCCATTACGGTTGGTTTAGGGATGTTCCTTGCACTTATTGGTTTAGAGAAGAGTCATATTATTGTGAGAGGGGAACATTCCATCATTGCGCTTGGTGATATCGGGAGCCCTGAAGTATTAGCATTTTTCCTTACATTTATTATAGCGCTTGGATTATTCCTCCGTAACATACCGGGACATTTCCTCATCACCATTTTAGTTGGAACGATGATTGCCTGGATGTTTGGCCTGATTGATTTTAACCAAGCTGGAGGGGCTAACTTATCCTTGGCTGATTATGCGGGTGTTTTCAATGCGATGTCTTTCGATGGGATCATGTCCATTACATTTTGGATTGCCGTATTTTCCCTGACGATGGTTCTCGTGTTTGAAAATATTGGTCTGATAGGTGGCCAACTAAAACAAGCACAGCGGGATGAACAGTATACCCCAGCTATCCGTTCTGTTTCCATATCAGCGATGTTAAGCGGATTGTTTGGTACAAGCCCTACGGTATCTACGGTTGAAGGAGCTGCTGGAATTGCAGCAGGTGGCAGGACAGGAATTACCTCGATTGTGACTGGGTTCCTATTTCTTGTAGCATCTCTTTTCATTCCAGTCATTAAGTTAATTCCAAGCACAGCAATATCGCCAATTTTAATTATAATAGGCGGACTTATGATGCTTAATATTAAAAACATTAATTTTAAGGATCTGTCAGATGCCTTTCCTGCACTAATCATTATAATAATGATCCCATTCACATACAGTATCGCGGATGGAATAGCATTTGGCTTTATTGCTTACCCACTAGCAAAACTTGCAGTAGGCAAACGCAAAGAAGTATCCATGCCACTATATATCATTACCCTGTTATTCCTTATTAATTTCGTATTACAAGCGATATAAAGAAACAAAGGCGTAAGCGCCCGTTTAGCAACGTACAAACTGGAGCACTCCGGAATGAGATAAAGGAAACATGCCCCTTTAGGGGTATGCCGATGTTGGGCCTTGGCCCGTTCTTAGTCGGCCTTCCTTTTCTCTTTGAGTTGATGTTGACTTATCGATTGGAGGAGTGTGAAGTTTGATAGTTGCTGGGCGCAGAGTGGACGTGGCTCGTGCTGGTAATTTTAGTTATCCATCATTTTCCATCATTTTCCTTTGGGTTTAATATCTAAATTTCTATTGAAAGCGTTCTGACCATGCTATACAATATGAAAATGGAGAGGAGAGCGCTCATTGAAAAGTCACTATCAAAAACCGCGTTACTTGATTGTTATCGAACAAATCAGAGAAAAGATAAACAATGGTGAACTTGAACCGGGAGAACAATTGCCATCCGAAACAGCTTTGGCAAAGGCACTTGGCGTATCAAGGAACACATTACGGGAAGCATTACGAATACTAGAAGAAGAAAATATTATTATCCGTAAACATGGGATTGGCACATTCGTAAATCGAGTACCTGTATTCCAGGGTGGCATCGAAGAGCTATTCAGTATTACTGAATTGATTGAAAGAGAAGGAAAAAAACCAGGAACAGAAATCTTATTTACAGGTATTGTCGGACCGCATCGGGATGATATAGAAGAGTTGGAATTGGAGGAGGACGAGCAGGTTTTCCTAGTGAAACGTGTTCGGACGGCAGATGAAGTCCCTTTAGTTTATTGTATTGATAAAGTTCCGGATAGTATTCTTCATAAGGGTTATAAACTAAGAGAGGAATCAATTTTCAACTCCTTAGGTGATGCTGGGATTGTAATCAACCATGCCAGGTCACAGATCAATACAATTGCCTATCACGACGAAATATCAAAAATTATGAACTGTGACCAGCATACGCCGCTTCTTGTGTTGCGACAGGTCCATTTTGATGAGTCGAATCGACCTGTACTTTATTCGATTAATTATTTCCGTTCGGATCAAATAACATTTAACGTATTGCGGAAAAGAGTATAAATTGGGCGAGTGAACCATTTCAAACCGAAGCATATTTTACGCTTCCAGAATCTCTGGAAGCAATATTCAGCACTATACTTGTAGGACGTCCAATCATTCACAGATAAATGGAAAGAGTTAGAATTATTTCTTATTTAATGTAAGCTGTTTCACTGAAGCGGCTAATAAAGGAGGAAAAAATAATGGATATTATCCTAGGTATCGTAGGGATTGCCGTTATCCTTGGATTAGCATATCTATTTTCCAATGACAAGAAGAACATTAATTTTAAAAGTATTGGAATTATGCTAGCCTTACAGCTACTTATTACGTGGTTTATGTTCGCGACGGAAATTGGAGCGAAGATTATTAATGGCATTTCCGCTGTATTTAACAAACTGATTGAATTTGGACAAGAAGGAATTGGATTCGTTGTTGGTGGGTTTGAACTCCAAGAGGGTGGCGTATTCTTCTTTAACGTACTATTGCTTATTGTATTCTTTGCCACACTTCTTTCCGTTTTAAACTATTTAAAAATCTTACCAACGATTATTAAATGGGTTGGAGGCTTGGTGTCTAAGGTTACCGGTATTCCAAAAATTGAAGCCTTTAACGGGGTAAATAGTATCTTCTTTGGACAATCGGAAGCTTTACTTGCGATTAAGGCACAGTTTCACCACTTGACAGCTAATCGTTTGTACATGGTTAGTGCTTCGGCAATGAGTTCGGTATCAGCTTCCATTGTAGGAGCTTACATCCAAATTTTGCCGGCAGAGTATATTCTTGTTTCCTTACCATTGAACATGTTTGGTGGTTTAATCATTGCATCGATTCTTGCTCCAATTAATGTGCCGAAAGAAGAGGACGTCGTGGATGTTCAAGATGTCAGCACAGAAAAGAGTGTATTTGAAGCGATGGGGAACGGTGCACTCGATGGTGGTAAAATTGCTTTAATCGTTGCGGCTAACTTGATTGCATTTATTGCATCATTGGAGCTAGTCAACTGGTTAATTGAATCAGTCCTAGCAGGTGTAACATTGCAACAAATCCTAGGATATATCCTTGCACCGCTTTCTTTCTTAATGGGGATTGCGCCGAGTGAAATTATTGAAGCAGGGTCTATTATGGGAACGAAGATTGTAACGAATGAGTTCGTTGCAATGCTTGAATTCCAGCCATTGATGGAGACCATGTCTGAGAAAACAATTGGAATCGTCAGCGTTTTCCTAACAAGCTTTGCTAACTTCTCTTCTATTGGAATTATCGCTGGAACAGTGAAAGGGATTGACGGGGAGAAGGCGAGTATCGTTTCTAGATTCGGTTTGAAACTCCTATTTGGTTCCATTCTTGTTTCTATCCTATCTGCAACGATTGCAGGTTTATTCCTATAATTGAATCAGATAGAATTTCCTAAATCAGCTAGAGGTCTCTAGTAAAAAATGAGACTTCTAGCTGGTTTTTATTTTCTCGGGCCTCTTTTCTTAATATTATTTTGTTGACAAAAACTGTCCAGCCTTTATTCTTAACTTAAAATGAAAATTTTAATGAGTGAGGTAAAAGGATGGGTACGATTTTTGTTAGAAAAGCAACAGAACAAGATTTAGCAGAAATTATGATGATTATTAATCATGCCAGAGCGTTACTAAAAGCGGATGGCAGTGAGCAATGGCAAAATGGAAATCCGAGCGAGGAAACAATCCTTCAAGATATTGAAAAAGGCTATGGTCACCTTCTAATTGTTAATGGTGAAATTGCAGGGACTGCTGCATTACTGACAGACCCTGACCCAAACTATGAGATTATCCATGATGGCTCATGGAATAATGACTTGCATCCTTATGCAACGATACACCGGTTAGCTATTTCTAATAAATTCAGAGGAATGCGTCTTGCGAATTATCTCTTTTCCAACTTGCTCACATTAGCTTATAGTCAAGGATTTCGGAATTTCCGGATCGATACGCATGAGAAGAATTTACGGACACAAGGGTTGATTGAGAAGTTTGGCTTTGAATATCGCGGAAGAATCTTTGTGGACCCAACTCCGGAAGGGGAGCGGAAGGCTTATGAACTTCATTGGAATAATAATTGCTTGTCATGTAATGAATAACTTTATTAGTCAGAAACATTAGCTATGCTCTGATATCATTAGTGAAACCAGTAATTCATAATAGTAACGGACACGTTTCCAAGTTAATGGAGTGAATAGAGATGTTTTAATCTTTAATTGCTCGTTTGAGCTTATCAACTAATAGGATGTATGTGTAGAATAAACAAGGGGCATACGTAGTCCCCTTGTTATAGCTACCTCCTGAGTTAAATAGGTCTAATTAAAACTTCATTCACATTAACGTAATCAGGCTGTGCTACTGCATACACGACTGCACGAGCAATGTCAACAGGAGCTAATTTTTTCCTGCCTTCTTCAAATGGACTTTTCGAACTTAGGGGTGTTTCGACCATGCCTGGTGAAATACTAGTGGTGCGTACGCCTGTATTAGCAAGCTCTTTTTCCAAGCCTGCTGAGATGGCGCGTACGGCAAATTTCGTCGCACAATAAACAGTGAGTCGTTCCGTCACTTCAAACCCAGAATCCGAAGCAATATTAACGATATGGCCACTTCCTCTTACTTTCATATCGGGCAGGACGGAGTGAATGCCATACAGAACACCTTTAATATTAATATCAATCATCTGATCCCAGTTAGTCACATCTCCTTCTGTAACTCTACTTGATCCCATCATGTCAGCATTATTCACGTAGATATCAATATTACCAAACGCTTTTTTCGCACGCTTGGCGAGGGAGTCAACATCATCTTGCTTCGTTACATCGGTGGGAACACATAATATTTTATCTTTCTTGTTAATCTCCTTTGCTATTTCCACAAGCTTCTCTTCATTTCTTGCAGCAAGAACGACATTTGCACCTTCCTTAGTGAGTTCTTTTGCAATTGCTGTTCCAATCCCACTGCTTGCCCCTGTAACGATGGCTGTTTTCCCATCTAATTGTTTTGCCATTATTGTTTCCCCCTTATTATCATGAATCATTTCTATCTACCAAACAAAATACATTATTCATTCAGTTCGGTAAAGGGAAACGGTGGGAAAATTCTCTGCATATTAAGCCGCTCGCTGCCGTTTTAAAACGAGCATATTCAATAAAATAAATACAATTGTAAAGCCGATTAATACGATAAAATCTTTTGCTATGTCGGAAAAGTCATATCCGCGAATCATGACATTTTGCAGAGCATCTGTCGCATAAGAAAGCGGCATGATTTTGCTGATGAACATTACCCATCCAGGAGCGTTCGATAAATCAAAAATTCCACTGAAAAAGAATTGTGGTATTACTGCCACTGGAATGAATTGGAGTAACTGAAACTCTGTACGTGCAAAAGTAGACAGTAATAAACCTAATGATAAGGCGACGGTAGCGACGATGATATTCATAAATAGCAATAGCCAGTAACTGCCAAGTCGATCCACATGCAGAATATCGACAATCATAATTTGGATGATTACAGTCTGTATCGTAACGAATAAAAAGAAACCTAAAAAATAACCGAATACAATAGATGATCGTTTTAATGGGGTTGCAAGCGTCCGTTCCAACGTACCGGAAGTGCGTTCCCTGAGAAAACTAATCCCAGCGATAAGGAAGACAAATAGAAAAATGAAAAAGCCCATTAAAGCAGGTGCGACTTGATCAAATAAATCAGCATTCTCATCGAGGTATAAATAATTAATTTCAGGTTCTTCCATTAATAAATCGACTTCTGGAAAATCAATCGGGATCGATTGACCAGTTTGTTGTTGCATATTCTTGAGTACAATTGCTAACTCATCTTGCATAACCTCAAAGTCTTCTTTCATTTCTTCCGCACGTTCTTTTTGAAACGTTTGTAAGGAGCTTTGAATCGCTTGCATCACTGGTGATTTTTTCGTAATGTCGCCGCCTTCAATTTCAATATAAGGTGTGTTAGCTTCCATATAAAAATATGCATCGATATCTTGAGTTTTCATTGCTTGTAACGCTTCTTCTTCTGAGGGAAACTCGATAATATGCGCTTCGGCTTCCAGTGATTCCTGTAATGATCGCTCAAGATCGATGATGCCAATATTCGGTTCATCACTAGAGCTTCCCATGATAACGTATAGAAGTCCAAGCACAAATACAGGAGCTAAAAGCAGGAAGAGAAGCGTACGTTTATCTTTGATCACCTGTTGGATGACCCGAATGGCAACAGTTAAGATTTGCATAAATTTTCACCTGCTTTCAAAAACGCTTCCTCAATCGTCCCGTATGTTTGTTTTAATGCTTCAGGTGTGCCAGCATCAATCAGTCTACCATCAGAAACAATTAATAGTCGGTCACAGCGTTCTGCTTCATCCATTACATGAGTCGAGACTAGGAAACTTTTGCCCTGATCACGTAAACGCTGAAATTCATTCCAGAAAACACGTTTTAATGCGGGATCAATGCCGACGGTTGGTTCATCTAAAAAGATAAGCTGCGGGTTATGAATCAAACTAATAGCGAGACTAAGCCGCCGCTTCATTCCTCCAGAATAATGTTGTACAGCCTTCTTGGTTTCTGAATCAAGATTAACAAAGGAAAGAGATTCTTGAATTCGCTTTTTTAAATTTTTGCCTCCCAGACCATAGAGTCTTCCAAAGTAAGCTAAATTAGCCCTAGCAGTCAGCTCTTCATAAAGCGCATCGGATTGAGCCATATACCCAATCTGTTTCATAGGTTTTAAGGATGGTTGTTTAATACCTAGTACTCGGATTTCCCCTTCCGTTGGTCGCGACATGCCGATTAATGCTTTGATTAGTGTTGTTTTCCCAGATCCGCTCGGTCCAAGCAATCCAACAATTTCCCCTTTATTCATCGAAAAGGTAACATCTTGTAGAATAACCTTTTTGCCGTAAGTTTGTTTTACATTCCTTACATCAATCATATAGCCACCTCCAAATTAATTTACAACTGTTGTTTATATTACGTAACGTTGTATAATTAAAGTAGCACAGACTTGATAGGCTATTCAATATTCAATAGTTGGCACTTTGTCAGTTATTTTACAAAATAAGTCTTTTTGTTTAATAAAGGTGTGAAAATCATGACTAAAAGGCAAGATCTACGAATACAGCGAACGAGAAAATCATTGAATCAAGCGCTCATAACATTAATGGAAGAAAAGAACTTCCAAGCGATTACTATTCAAGAACTAGCGGATGAAGCAATGATTAACCGCGTCACTTTTTATTTACACTACGCTGATAAATACGAGCTACTTGAAGAATGTGTGAAGGATAATTTGGATGAGATTATGCTCAAGCACCTTTCACCAATCAGGCATATTAGAAAAGGTGTTGTTTATACGGAAGCATTTCGTTCTATTGTTATGGATATTTTAAAAAGTGTGGAGAACAACGACCGGTTTTTCCAAGTTATGATCCAATCAAACTGTGAAGGATTGATTAAAGATTATTTCATAGGATTAGTACAAACAAAATTCCTTCCTCAATTAGGGGAGATGTTTTCTGGCATTCCATCGAATAAACATGTGGATGTTATGATACAGTTAATCGTTTCCGCTATTTTAGGAGTTATCACTTGGTGGATTGTTTCAGAAGAAAGAGAAAGTCCTGAAGAAATTGCAGCAATCGTTGTTGATGTTGTGACGAAAGGGCCTGCTTATGTGTTGGGATTGAAAACGGAGAAATAAAAGTGGAAGGGAAAAGTTATTATAGGGTGGTATTTAATTTTTTGAACGGTTAATATTCATGCTGTTTTATAGAAAGACATATGATAAAGAAGACCGCAGATGCTGTTACGTTTACGGTAACAATCAACTGAACCCCGTCAAGAGGGGCTAGCTAGCTTAGGTGAATAATCCCTCAATTATCAGCTAAAGTGCATGAGGGATTATTTTTATGTCCGTCAACCATTGGACTTATATCGTTAAGTCTTTTAGTCAAACATTCTTTTAATCCAAACGAAAAGCTCTGAGGTAGAAGAGACCGTGCTCGTTGCGATATTTTTCTCACATTTTTCATTTCTTGGGTTAAACCAAATGGAATTCCAGCCTGCTTCTCGAGCACCAATAATATCGTTCGAATAACTGTCTCCAATATACCAAGTTGTTGCTTTATTAAGTTGGAATCTATTTTCCGCTAGTTCAAAGATTCCTTTGTCTGGTTTAGCAATGCCTTCCTCCCCGGAGACGAAAATCTTTTCTGGTGAAAAATACTTTTCCAAACCAAGATTTCTTATTTTTTTACGCTGATGGAATTTGGGTCCATTCGTTATGATGATACTTAAAACTTCTTTCTTCATTAGAAAATCCAAAATTTCGATAATTAGTGGATAGACTTCGATTTCTTGTTGGTACTGTTCATATGTTTTTTGAAACATAATAGCTTGTTCATCGTTAATCTCTACACCTAATTGTTTAAGTGTTTCTTTGATCCGGAAAATATGTGATTGTTCTAACGTCCAAATTTGATTCTTCTCCTTAACGAAAGCTATCTCACCATTAATCTGAAATATCTCATGGAACTTCCAAAAATCGATTCGGTCTTCTTGGATAAATTCTCGAAAGGCTTTCTTGAGGGGTTGTGCCCGGTCATAGAGCGTGTCGTCTAAATCAAAAGCTAATGTATAGATTAGAATTCTCTCCTTTCATTCTCGACAAGTTTATTTGTTAATCTTCCAATGTTTTCAATCGTTACTTCCATTTCATCTCCAGCTTGCAGCCATGTTTGATTTTCTGGTGTATATCCTAAAATAACGCCTTCCGGAGTACCGGAGAAGATCACATCCCCTGGCTTTAATGTCATATATTGGGAAATATAACTAATAAGCGTTGCACAATTGAAAATCATGTGTTTCGTGTTGCTGGATTGCCTAACCTCGCCATTAATCTTACACTCAATATTCAGGTTTGCTGGATCAATCGCATCACTTGTAACGAGGTACGGTCCAATTGGAGCAAATCCATCAAGTGTTTTCCCGAGCAGCCATTGACCAGTCTTCATTTGCAGATCCCGTGCAGATACATCATTTCCAACACTATATCCATAAACATAAGACAGGGCCTCATCTTCAGCAACGTTACGGGCTTCTTTCCCAATCACAATAACAAGCTCTGCTTCATAGTCATATTTTTTAGCGGACCTAGGTAAGGGAATCGTTTGCTTGTGCCCAGTTAATGCATTATTAAATTTACTGAAGAGTACAGGAGATTCTGGTATCGCCATATCTGCTTCTTCAGCGTGAGGGATGTAGTTTAATCCGACACATAAGATTTTTTCAGGGTGGAGAACAACAGAGTCGAAGGAAACATCATTTTCATGTAAAGAATAAGATTGTTTACTTGCTTCAAGAGCGGCAATGACATGGGATAGTTGTTCTTCTCCTTCTTTGCCGGAACGAATTAATTCATCGATCGTTTGTGGGAGTGGCAAGTTATTTTGCGTGGCCGCTTCACTTAAATTATAAAGCCCATCTTCTGTTTTAAGACTGAGCAATCGTTTGTTGTTTTTAATTACATGACCTAGTTTCATTGTTATACTTCCCCCTTGTTTTTATTTTGGTATTTGTAAAACAGTTTTAATTATATGGTATCATTTTTAGTAAGGATTTAAGAGGTTATAATGAATTATCCAGAAAAAATGAGTTGTGAGCCATGATTTAATGATAGACTCTCAACTCATTTACAAATTTTATACGATTGATTCCCACTGACTATCAATCATTTCATTAGAACCCTCTAATCACTCAATTGAAGTCTTGGAATCGTGTCCATAACTATAATGAATTGCTGGTTTCACTAATTATACCAGGGGATAGTTTACTGTTTCAGCTGCAAAAGTTGAATTTATAACTTTTTAGACACTTGCTTAGGCTCATCATATTTATTGAGTTGTTTTCAGAAATATCCTACAATGTGGAGTATTATATTAAAATTACCGGAATAGAGGAGGGGATCAGGAATGGAAAGCATTATCCATTTGCAAGACGTAATCTGGAGGAGGAACAGGCAAGAGATTTTGAAAAATATCAATTGGGAAGTGAAATCGGGGGAACATTGGTGCATTTTAGGGTTGAATGGATCGGGAAAAACCTCGATATTAAATATAGTAACAGGATATAATTATCCGACAGCGGGCAGGGTTTCCGTTCTTGGAAATGAATTTGGTAAAACGAATATCCCAGATTTAAGGAAGCGAATCGGTTATGTCAGTAATTCCCTTGGACAATTTTCCCAGAGCTTGAACCGGGAAAAAGTCGAAAATATTGTCGTAAGCGGAAAATTTGCTTCCATCGGTTTATATGAAGAAGTGCAGCAAGAGGACTGGGAAAAAGCGGATGAGTTACTATCGACTTTACGTTTACGCTACGTTAGCGGAAAACATTATCAAGATTTATCGCAAGGGGAACAAAGACGGGTGTTAATCGCTCGAGCCCTCATGGCTGATCCTGAGATTTTGATATTAGACGAGCCATGTTCCGGGCTTGATGTATTGTCGCGGGAAGAAGTGCTTGGATTGATGAATGATATTAATAAGCGGAATTGTCATTTACTTTATGTTACTCATCATATTGAAGAAATAGTGGAAGCAATTTCTCATGTCTTGCTCGTCCGTGATGGTGAAATTGTTGCGGCTGGACGAAAACAAGAAGTGCTTACGGATGATTTATTATCGGAAACATTTAAAATTCCTGTCAATGTTCGCTGGGATGATGAGCGTCCATGGTTAACCATTCCAAAAATCAAAGTACATTGAGTAATTTAGTAAAAGGGCAGAATTTAATGAATAAACCGTCTGAGACAGTCTTTAAGAAAAACCATCCCGTGAAACCTCCGTATATGCGGAGAATATGCGGTTTGAGTATGTTGGCTTGGAAGGGTAAACTTTTAACCTATACGTTGTTTCTCGAAGTAAACAAATTTAAATAGGAGAAACGAAACTAACATAAGGGGTGTAAATTTGGATTTCAAGAAGTTTAAGTATGTAAGTTTGATTTTAGGAGTTTTAATTACATTGCTGCTTGCAGGATGTGGTGACAAAGAAGAAGGTACGGATTCAGAGAGTGGCAGTACAGACAGTAATGGGGAAGTTGATTATAGTGAGGCGGTCGATTACACGATTATAGGTATCGAACCAGGAGCAGGAATTTCTGTAACGACAGAGGCAGCGATTGAAGAGTATGATAGTTTACAAGGATGGAATGTTGAACTATCGTCCACTGGTGCTATGATGACGGAGCTTGATAATGCAATCCGGAATGAAGAGCCTATTGTTATTACTGGCTGGAACCCGCATTGGATGTTTGCGGCACATCCAGATATGAAGTATTTGGATGATCCGCTTGAGATTTATGGTGGAGAAGAAAGTATTCATTCGATGAGCAGACTCGGGTTTGAAGAAGAACAACCGGAAGCTTACAAGATGATTGAACAGTTTGAATGGAACGTGGAAGATATGGAAGAGATTATGTATGAAGCGGAAGAAACCGGTGATGATATCAATCAAATCGCTGCCCAATGGGTAGAAGATAATGAAGATAGAGTTTCTGCTTGGTCAGAAGGTGTCGAGGATGTGGACGGTGTTGAAGTTGAGCTTGTGTCTACACCATGGGACTCGGAACGCGCAGCTTCAGGAGTGTTAAAAGCAGCTATGGAACAGAAAGGATTTGACGTAAGTGTAACAGAAGTGGATGTTGCTATTGTGTTTGAATCCCTTGCTACAGGTGATGCAGATGCTACTTTAGCAGCATGGTTACCAATTACGCACAGAGAATTCTATGAGACTTATCAAGATGATATCGTAGACATGGGGCCAAATTTAGTCGGCGCTAAAATCGGTTTAGTCGTACCAGAATATATGGACATTGATTCTATCGAGGATTTGAATCCTAATAATTAAATGGAAGTGGAAGAACCAGGACAGGTAATTTAATGTCTTGGTTCTTTTTTAATTTAACTCCAAATTACAAAAAATACGGATGTTAATTGCGGAATATTAAATAACATTCGGGTTTTATTGACAAATATTGTCGAGGAGAGTAGAATAAGTTTATAATTAAATGAAATTGCGTATAATTTCGGGAATATGGCCCAAAGTCTCTACCAAACCACCGTAAACGGTTTGACTACGCAGGATGAGTAATGAAGCTTTTTTTTTGCTGTCATTATTCAACTCTTGTGCTTTGGTAGACGCTCCTTATCTGAGCGTTTTTTATTTTTATATATATTTAATTTTAAAAGGATAAGGGGACAATTAGAAGCAAATTTTTCCGTTCGCAACGCATTTTCCAATTTTAGGAGGAAAAGTGGAATGAAAAAGTATTTTCAGTTTGAAGAGCTCGGCACAAACTACAAAACAGAATCCATTGCAGGGCTGACTACCTTTCTAGCGATGGCATACATTCTTTTTGTTAACCCGGCAACACTTTCAGCTGCGGGGATGCCTGAGGGGGCGGTATTTACAGCAACAGCAGTAGCCGCCGCAGTAGGTACACTAACAATGGGTGTGCTCGGGAAATATCCTGTCGCACTCGCACCGGGAATGGGCTTGAACGCATTCTTCGCATATACTGTTGTTTTACAATACGGAATACCTTGGGAAACTGCTCTATCCGGAGTTCTTGTATCCGGAGTTATTTTTATCTTCTTATCTTTATCAGGTTTAAGAGAAATTATCATTAATGCAATCCCTGGAAATTTGAAGCTTGCAGTAGGTGCAGGGATTGGCTTATATATTGCTTTTATCGGCTTATCGAGTGCAGAAATTGTCGTTGCAAATGAAGCGACACTTGTAGGGCTTGGAAATTTGCGGGATCCGAATGTGTTGCTGACAGTATTTGGTCTGATTGCGGCCGTTGTTTTACTAATAAGAGGTGTTAAAGCCGGAATTTTTTACGGAATGATTTTGACGGCAATTGTCGGGATGATCTTTGGTTTAATTCCTGTTCCACAAGGGATTGGCGATATCGTTGGTACAGTACCGAGCTTAGCACCTACGTTTGGTCAAGCATTCATTAATTTTGGTGACATATTTACTGTTGAGATGCTTATTGTTATTTTAACGTTTTTATTCGTTGATTTCTTTGATACAGCTGGTACATTAGTTGCGGTTGCAACTCAAGCTGGTCTTGTGAAAGACAATAAACTTCCACGGGCTGGTCGTGCATTACTAGCAGACTCAACAGCAACAGTTGTCGGTGCGGTTGTCGGTACGTCAACAACGACATCTTATGTGGAGTCAACTGCTGGTGTTGGTGCGGGTGGACGAACTGGTTTTACATCCGTCGTAACAGCAGGACTTTTCCTGTTGGCCTTATTCTTCTCCCCACTTCTTGCAATTGTAACAAGTGCAGTTACAGCTCCAGCATTGGTGATTGTCGGGGTCATGATGGCGTCACAGCTTAAGAATATTGAATGGGATCGTTTCGAAGTTGCCGTTCCTTCCTTCTTTATCGTGCTAATGATGTCTCTTACTTATAGTATCGCAACAGGAATTGCGATTGGCTTTATATTCTATCCGATTACGATGATTGTAATGGGGAAAGCGAAAGAGATCCACCCGATCATGTACGGATTATTCGTTACCTTTATATTGTATTTTATTTTCTTAAGCTAAAGAACAAAGGTGAAGGTGCTGGCAATTTTAGGTATCGCGGAATTTAGCCACGTATTAACGTCTGTAATACCCCCACCTCTAAACAAGAGGGAAAACCAAAATGTCAAGGTGGGGGATAATACAGTCCGTAAATCCCTGATTCTGTTCAACTAACATTCAGTTGGGAGGGGAGGAACCCCCCGCTGAATGAAGTTTCACTTTACCGTTTTTTATGCAATGCAAAAAGTCGGGCCTCTATTAGGTTCGGCTTTTTTTGTATAAGTAATAATTAAAAGTATCAGATGATACAATATAGGGTAGGGAGGGATTGATGGTGAGACCTTTAATTGGGGTAGTACCGGGAATGGAATTAAATGAGAAGCATTATAAAATAACGAAAAATAATATGCTCGCAATCGAACAAGCGGGGGGAATTCCTCTTGTGATGCCTTATTTAACAAATTCAGATATGATCGATGAACTGATTGAACGGATTGACGGACTGTTTCTAACGGGTGGAGATGATATTGATCCGATTTACTTTAATGAAGAACCCCATTTGAATCTTGGTCCGTTTATCCCAGAGCGGGATGCGTTTGAAATGAAAATAACAAGGGAAATATTAGCGAAGGATAAGCCGGTATTTGGGGTGTGTAAGGGGGCGCAAATGTTGAATCTTGCGGCTGATGGTGATATGTATCAGGATATTTGCGGGCAGCTAAAGGGTGAACTGATCCAACATAGTCAAAAGGCTGCCAATTATGCACCAATCCATGCAGTCGAATTAATGAAGGGTTCTTTGATCTATCGATTGGCCGAGGAGAAAACGATTCGAGTGAATAGTTATCATCATCAGGCAAATCGTAAGCCTGGTAAGCATTTTATCATTAGCGGAAAAGCCCGTGATGGCGTTGTTGAAGTTGTGGAAAGCACAGTTCACCGTTTTGCATTAGGAGTCCAGTGGCATCCGGAGCATATGAAAGATCCTGTGTCGAAAAAGATATTTCGTGGATTTGTTGCTGCGTGTGAAGAAGGAAAAAGAGAAAAGAAAAAGGCTTGAGAAGATTGAATTTCCCAAGCCTCTGTTTTAGTTTTCAGTCATAACGTTCCAATGGGTTTCGATAAAATCATCTCGCCCAGATTTTGTCCGGTCTTTCTCATATACTTCTTTTTCTTTTTTATAGAAGTCTTGATGGTATTCTTCTGCCGGGTAAAAACGAGTTGCTGGAAGGATTTCCGTTACAATCGGTTTCTTAAAAATTCCACTTTCTGCTAACTTTTCCTTTGATTGTTGAGCCTTCTCCTTTTGCTCTGGAGTCGTATGAAAAATTGCTGCCCGGTATTGGCTGCCGCGATCATGGAACTGACCACCAGCATCAGTCGGATCGATTTGCTTCCAATATAAATCAAGAATTGTATCATAGCTTATTATCTCAGGGTCGAACGTGATTTCAACTGCTTCGTAATGGCCAGTTTCCCCTGTTTTCACTTGTTCATAGGTTGGATTTTCCACCTGGCCACCCGTATAACCGGAGATTACGTTATGAACGCCTTCCCATGTATCAAACGGCTTTACCATGCACCAGAAACAGCCACCTGCAAATATTGCCTTTTCTACAGCCATATCTATACCTCCAAGTCTTTCGGTTTCTTTCTAACATTCTTTCATATAGAATAAAATTAATAATATCATGGAAAAGCAGGTGAAACAATGGAGGAGCCACATCTACATAAATTGTTTATCGGTAAAGTGCAGCGGGTAGGTAAAGAAAATGCGGAAAATCCATTAGAAAGGCAATGGGAAACAGGAATTTTTAAAGGTGAAACAAAAGGGCCGATCTGGCTTAATAAAACTGGTTTTATAGGCGATGAAGTTGGCGATAAGAAGAATCACGGCGGAATGGAGAAGGCTGTTTTTTGCTATCCGATCAAGCATTATACATACTGGCAGGAGAAATATGACCATGAAGATCTCGTAATGGGAGGTATGGGAGAGAACTTTGCTGTGCTGGAAATGGATGAATTCAGTGTATGTATTGGTGATACGTACAAGGTCGGTGATGCGGTGATTCAGGTTTCACAGCCCCGACAGCCATGCTGGAGACCGGCACGCCGTTTTCAGATTCTTGATCTCGCTCTCCAGATTCAGAATACAGGAAGGACAGGCTGGTATTTCCGTGTACTTGAAGAAGGTAATGTCAAAGCGGATAGTCCAATTGACTTAGTGGAGCGCCCTTATCCACAGTGGACTGTTCAAGCTGCGAATGAAGTGATGCATTTTTATAAAGATGACTTACGGCTCGCAGACGAACTAGCTTCCTGTGAATTGTTGGCTAAGAATTGGGTCAAGCGTTTGAGGAAGCGATTGCGCGGTCAAGAGTCAGGAATAGATCGACGTGTATTTGGTCCGAATAAAGAATAAGTTAGGAGCGGATAAGTCATGGAAGTTGTTCTGAATGAATTGAAACTAGATGCGCAGAATGTTAAAGAGGAAATTAGGGAAGATAAAGGAAAGATACGGAAATTTATCGCTTTTGACTTTAAAGTTCATAGTGACGACTATCATGACGTGACGACGGAACTATATAAAAATGATTTTTTAGTCCGTGTGCCGGAAAGAAATCTCGAGTTCCAAGCAGTGATTCATAACTATTCGACTTCCGTTACAGATTTATATGTGCAAGATGCGGTTGGGGATTTTAAGTTGGAACTAATTGAAAAGTAAGAAGAAAGAATGATGTTTTCGAGGGGGATTGCGATGCTTGAAAATGCGTTAATTATGGTGGCAATTATTTTTATAATCAATGTCGTCTATGTATCAATGTTTACAGTGCGGATGATTTTTACATTAAAAGGCAAGCGTTATATCGCGGCTTTAGTAGGTATGTTCGAAATTGTCATCTATGTCATCGGGTTAGGGTTAGTGCTTGACAATTTGAATGAGATCCAGAACCTGATTGCCTATGCGCTCGGGTTTGGACTTGGTGTAATTGTCGGTTCCATGATTGAAGAAAAGCTCGCGCTCGGATATATCGTTGTGAATGTAACCTCCTCCAATCCGGACATTAAGTTCACCCAACAAATTAGGGAAAAGGGGTTCGGTGTTACGAGTTGGTATGCTTATGGGATGGAAGGGGACCGCTTAGCGATGCAAATCTTGACGCCGAGAAAATATGAACTTTCCCTATATGAACTCATTCAGGAAATTGATCCGAAAGCATTTATCATCTCTTATGAGCCAAAGCAAATCCACGGTGGGTTCTGGGTGAAACAAGTGAAGAAAAGTAAGATTCAGAAGCACCATGAAGAGCTCGTGGAAGAACATGAGAAGGAGAAAGAGGAAGAAGGCTGAGGCATTTAGTTTATATACACTTTGATATGTGTGGAGTCGCATATATCAAAGTGTATTTTTTTATTTTATTATGGTTGCTTTCCCATTAGAATATTATAAATGTGCTTACGCGAGATTAAAACTCGGTTGTTTTCCTTAAAAAGCAAGATGAATGGACGAATGGGAAAGTAAAGTCCGGTTATATTCCCAATAAAGCAAGAAGAATGAGGGAATGGGAAAATAAAGTCCGGTTATATTCCCATTAAGGCAAGAAGAATGAGCTAAAGGGAAAATAAAGTCCGGTTATATTCCCATTAAGGCAAGAAGAATGAGCTAAAGGGAAAATAAAGCCCAGTTATATTCCCAATAAAGCCTGGGTGTTTAGCCGTTTAACCATATCCTTCGCTCACTTTTAAATTTCGATGTATAAGAGTTACACACCCCCATCATTTTCAGTCCAGCAAATTTGAGCAAACCACTAAAGTGGGACAAATGCTCTGACCCCATGTCCCAGAAAAAGAGTGAAATCCGAACGTTAATAGGTGAAGTTATTTTATCGTTCGATTTTTGTTGATTTTCCTTCCTTGTTTTGATATGCTTAACGCAGAAAAAGTGAATAAAACACCTCATATATTTCATGGAGAATATGGCTCCGAAGTTTCTACCCTTGACCGTAAATCTAAGGACTATGAGGGGAGATGGGTCATTATGCAAAATAATGATGAATGTTATCTACTCGTAGTCTATCATCTTCTCTTATATGTGGAGAATTAGATAGACTTTTTTAATCTTAATGGAAAGTAGGGATTTTCATGGCTTTAGTAGGTGTAATCATGGGAAGTATCTCTGATTGGGAAACGATGGAACATACGTGCAAGGCACTTGAAGAATTAGAAATTCCGTATGAAAAAGAAGTAATTTCTGCACACCGTACACCGGATGATATGTTTGAATATGCGAAAAATGCCCGGAAGCGCGGACTAAAAGTAATTATCGCTGGTGCGGGGGGAGCGGCACACTTACCAGGAATGGTAGCTTCGCAAACCAATCTTCCGGTTATCGGCGTACCAGTCCAGGCGAGAGCGCTGAACGGACTGGATTCCTTACTATCGATTGTGCAAATGCCTGGTGGTGTACCGACTGCGACTGTAGCTATTGGAAAAGCCGGAGCGACGAATGCAGGAATTTTAGCCGCTCAGATTATCGGTACTTATGATGAAGGAACAGCGAATAGATTAGTAGATTATCGAAATGGAATGAAAGAAAAAGTAGCAGAAATGAGGGGAGCTCTTGCAGACAAATAAAGTGATTCTACCACCTAAAACGATTGGAATTATTGGCGGCGGGCAACTTGGTCGGATGATGGCAATTGCAGCGAGATACATGGGGTATAAAATCGCTGTCCTGGATCCGACACCATATTGTCCGACAGCCCAAGTGGCGGACACACAAATTACAGCAGCGTACGATGACATGAATGCCATCAAAGAACTGACAAAAATCAGTGATGTCATTACGTATGAATTTGAAAATGTTGATTTGGAAGCGGCGACGTATATTGAATCCCTTAGTAAATTACCCCAAGGTTCCCTCGCGCTTGAAGTCACGCAAAACAGAGAGAAAGAAAAGACAACGATCAAAGACCTCGGTCTCCCAGTACCGGACTTTTCCATTGTAAGAAATGGAGCAGAAGCAAAAGCTGCATTAGAAACAGTGAAACTACCTGTTGTTATTAAAACATGCAGCGGTGGTTATGACGGAAAAGGCCAGCTGAAGATCGAGACAGAAGCGGATAAAGAAGAAGCAATCCGATTTGCGGAAGAACAGAAGCACTGCATCATTGAAGAATGGGTTCCTTTTGATAAAGAAATTTCCGTCGTGTTTTCAAGGACTGCAACAGGTGAGATTGAGTATTTCCCGATTTCTGAGAATGAGCATCGCGACCATATTTTATATAAAACAACCGTCCCGGCTGCTGTCAGTAAATCAGTCCAAGAGAAAGCATACCATGCGGCGAAATTACTCGGGGAGAAAATGGGAATTGTCGGAACGTTTGCGATTGAGATATTTGTAAGTGGAGATGACATTTACTTAAATGAAATGGCACCCCGACCGCACAATTCTGGTCATTACAGCATTGAAGCATGTAACGTATCACAGTTCGATCAACATGTCCTCGCTATTTGCGGGCTTCCATTAAAGGAAATCGAATTATTACAGCCGGCAGTGATGGTGAACGTGCTCGGTGAACATGTCGAAGGATTGCTCGAACATATGCAAGGGAGTTCGTTGGGGCACAGCCATTTATATGGTAAAGCTAGTGTGAAAGAAAAGCGGAAGATGGGTCATATCACTTTTGTCGACAAGGACGAGCAAGCAGTATTGCGCCAAGTTGCTGTTTATGAAAACGGCAAGTAGCAAATTTCCAAACACGGAGGGGAAAAGGAATGAGCAATAATTCAATGACAAATGAGCAAATTGAAACGGAAAAAATCTATCGGGAAATGGGATTAACGGATGAGGAGTTCCAACTCGTAAAAGAAAAAATGCAGCGACTCCCGAATTATACGGAAACTGGAATTTTTTCCGTTATGTGGTCAGAGCATTGTAGCTACAAAACATCGACACCATTATTAAAAAAATTCCCGACAAAAGGCGAACATGTCCTCCAAGGGCCTGGTGAAGGTGCTGGTGTTGTTGATATTGGTGACGAGCAGGCGGTTGTCTTTAAGATTGAAAGCCATAACAGCCCGTCTTACATTGAACCATTCGAGGGTTCGGCTACAGGAGTCGGCGGGATATTACGTGACGTATTTTCGATGGGAGCCAAGCCGATCGCTGCTCTCAATTCCCTTCGTTTTGGAAAGTTGGATCAAGACCGGACGAAATGGTTATTCACCGAAGCAGTTCGCGGTATTGCGAATTACGGAAATACGATTGGAGTTCCCACAGTTGGCGGGGAAGTTCAATTTGATGAAAGCTATGAAGCGAATCCGCTTGTCAATGCGATGGTCGTTGGGCTCGTTAATCATAAAGACGTGCAAAAAGGGGTAGCATCTGGTGTCGGTAATACAGTCATTTATGCTGGTGGGAAGACTGGAAGAGACGGAATCCATGGTGCTACATTCTCCTCCGATATCGTGGAAGCAGAAGAAGATCATAAGTCAGCTGTTGCGATTGGTGACCCGCATATGGGTAAGAAACTGATTGAAGCTTGTCTTGAAGTCATTCATTCGGATGCACTCGTTGGAATCCAAGATATGGGAGCGGCAGGCCTTACATCTTCAGCAAGTGAAATGGCGAGTAAGGCGGGAACTGGGATAGAACTTGTTCTTGACCATGTCCCGCAGCGGGAAGAAAATATGAACGCATACGAAATGATGTTATCTGAATCCCAAGAGCGCATGCTGCTAGTTGTAGAAAAAGGTCGGGAGCATGAAATCATAGCCATTTTCGAGAAGCATGGTGTTGAAGCGGTAGCAATCGGTGAGGTACTTGAAGAAGAAGTTTTCCGAACTAAACATCAAGGTGAAATCTATGCGGAAATCCCAGTTGCAGCTCTGACAGATGATGCACCTGTGTATGAGATGCCTTCTAAAGAACCGGATAATTATCGCGCATTACAAGCACAGGAAGTTACAATCCCTGCTGACTTGAACCATAGTGAAATGCTCCGGACCTTATTACAGCAGCCGACAATTGCTAGTAAGGAATGGGCGTATAAACAATATGATTCAGAAGCGCAAGGAAACACCATTGCTGGACCTGGTCATGATGCAGCAGTCGTAAAGATTGATGGAACGGATAAAGCAATTGCGATTACAACGGATTGTAATTCTCGTTATCTCTATTTAGATCCGAATGTGGGCGGACAAATTGCGGTCGCTGAAGCAAGCAGGAACATTGTTTGTACTGGTGCGAAGCCACTTGCAATTACGGATGGATTAAACTACGGAGACCCGACAAAGCCTGAGAACTTCTGGCAAATGGAACAGAGTATCGACGGGATTCGTGAAGCTTGTCTAGCACTTGAGACACCGGTAATCAGCGGGAATGTATCGCTTTACAATGAGTCGAAAGGTGAAGCGATCATGCCGACACCAATTATCGGAATGGTTGGTTTACTGGAAGATACGAAATATTTAACACCGAACACGTTCCAAGCAGCAGGAGATGCGATTTATCTCATCGGCGAAACAGAAGCAGAGTTCGGGGGAAGTGAACTGCAGAACGTTTTAGAAGGAAAGTACGCAGGTAAAGCTCCTAAAATAAACTTAGAGACAGAAACAGCAAGACAGAAACAGATCTTAGAGGCGATCCGGGCAGGAGTCGTAGCATCGGCTCATGATATTTCAGAAGGTGGTTTTGCCGTTGCCCTTGCTGAATCCGCATTTAATGAGAAAGGTTTAGGAGTGGCAGTTACGCTGGAAGGGGACGCGACAACTGCATTATTCAGTGAAACCCAGTCGCGCTTTATTCTTTCTGTTAAAAAAGAAAACAAAGCGAAATTTGAAGAAATCGTTCGTGACGCAACCGAAATCGGCACGGTGACAACAGATGGAACATACGAAATCCAAGTAAGTGGCCAAGCAATCATTAAGGAAAATGTAGACCAACTCAATACGCTCTGGAAAGAAGCAATCCCGGCGTTATTGAAATCTTAAAGCTAAAAGAGGAATGCCTTATGTTTGGAATTTGGGGACATACCCATGCTGCTGCGCTCTCCTATTATGGGCTGCACGCTCAGCAGCATCGTGGACAAGAAGGGGCCGGCGTTGTTGTCAATGATGGAGAAGAATTGAAGCTCCATAAAGGATTAGGACTTGTCAATGATGTATTTAAACATGCCGATTTTCAGGAGTTTACAGGTAAAGCAGCAATCGCCCATATCCGCTATTCGAAGCATGGGGATAAAAATCGGGCGGTGGATAGTGTCGAGCCACTCGTCTTTCATTCAAGATCAACGAGTATAGCCATTGCCGACAGTGGCAATATCGTCAATGGTGAAAAACTGCGTGAAGAATTGGAGGATAACGGCAGTATTTTACAGAGTGCGACAGATTCGGAGCTCCTCGCCCACTTGATTAAACGCAGCAAGAAAAAGTCGAACGAAACAGCGATAATAGAAGCTCTTCAGCAACTTAAAGGTGCTTATACATTTTTAATTATGGATCAAGCGCATATGTATGTCGTGAATGATCCCCACGGTATCCGTCCCCTTTCAATCGGGAGACTCGGGGAAGCGTACGTTGTTGCCTCGGAAACGAGTGCTTTTGATATTGTTGGTGCAACCTTTGAACGAGAAGTTTTGCCTGGTGAATTGCTTGTTATTAGTGACGAAGGATTGAAGTCTGTAAGATTTGCCATGCGGGAACAGCGCCGTCTCTGTGCGATGGAATATGTTTATTTTTCCAGGCCGGACAGTGATTTAAATCAGGTAAATGTTCATGCCTCAAGAAAACGGATGGGGATGGAGCTGGCGAAAGAAGCACCAGTGGAAGCTGATGTCGTGACCGGGGTTCCGGATTCAAGTATTTCGGCAGCGATTGGGTACGCAGAGCAAATCGGTTTACCATATGAAATGGGTATTATAAAAAATCGTTACATCGGTCGGACATTTATCCAACCATCCCAGGAACTAAGAGAGCAAGGGGTAAAGTTGAAGCTTTCACCGGTGCGTGGGATTGTCGATGGGAAAAGGGTTGTCATGATTGATGATTCAATTGTACGGGGGACGACCTCTAAACATATTGTAAGGCTGTTAAAAGAAGCGGGAGCAAAAGAAGTGCATGTGCGTATTGCTTCACCCGCGATTCAGAATCCTTGTTATTACGGAATTGATATGTCAACGAGGGAAGAATTGATTGCAGCGAACAACTCACTTAAGGAAATAGCTGAGCTGATCGGAGCAGACAGTATCGAGTATCTTTCCGTAGAAGGAATGAAACAAGCAATTGTTCGAGAAAAGTCAATTCATCAAGGGATTTGCCATGCTTGTATGACCGGGGAATATCCGGTGCCAATTTCAGACAAAAGAGAAGATCCTTCTTAAATAATGGATAAGGAAGTGTAATCATGTCAGATGTATATAAGAAAGCAGGCGTTGATGTTGAAGCGGGCTATGAAGCGGTAGAACGGATGAAGAAGCATATTAAGAAAACAACACGCCCGGAAGTGCTCGGCGGAATCGGTGCATTCGCAGGATTATTTGATCTATCGAAGTTTTCATTTAAAGAACCGGTCATGGTTTCCGGGACAGATGGTGTCGGAACGAAACTAAAGCTTGCCTTCGAAATGGATAAGCATGACACGGTAGGGATTGACCTTGTTGCGATGTGTGCGAACGATATCATTGCTCAAGGTGCAGAGCCATTATTTTTCCTCGATTATATTGCGTGTGGAAAGAATAATCCGGAAAAAATCGAGCAGATTGTAGCTGGCGTCGCGACCGGTTGTGTAGATGCTGGTGCTGCATTGATTGGTGGGGAAACAGCGGAAATGCCGGGGATGTATAACGACGAGGAATACGATCTTGCAGGCTTTGTTGTCGGAATTGCGGAAAAGTCGAAGCTTGTTACCGGTGAACAGATTGCGGAAGGAGACGTTCTCATCGGGCTCACGTCCAGCGGAATTCACTCCAACGGTTATTCGTTAGTGCGGAAAATCGTCGCTGATCTTGATTTTAATCAAACCTATGAAGGTCTTTCGAAACCATTGGGCGAAGTACTTTTAACTCCAACGAAGATTTACGCAAAGCCAGTTGCAAATGTACTGGAAAAAATCACGGTTAAAGGGATTTCTCATATTACTGGTGGAGGATTTTATGAAAACTTGCCACGAATGTTACCAGCTGGTTTAGGGGTCAATGTGAAACAAGGCAGCTGGAACATCCCGGAAATCTTCCCATTCTTAGAGCAAAGAGGTGTCATTCCAGAGAAAGAAATGTACGGTGTATTTAATATGGGGGTCGGAATGGTGCTTGTTGTGGAAGAAAAAGATGCAGAAGCAGCGGTTGCAATCTTGCAAGAAGCTGGGGAAGAGGCTTCCGTTATCGGTGAAGTAACTGGTGAAGAAGGAGTGCAGTTTTCCTCATGAGTATGGTGAAAATAGCTGTATTCGCATCTGGTACGGGGAGCAATTTCCAGGCTATGCTGGATACAGACAATCTCCCGTGTGAAATTGTTCTCCTCGTCTGTGATCAGCAGCAAGCTAGGGTTTTAGATAAAGCGAAGCAGCATGGTATTGAAACATTTGTCTTCTCTGCGAAGAATTATGAAAGCAAGGAAGCGTATGAATCGGAAATAGCGGAACAGCTGAGAAAGAAAGGAATCGAATGGATTTTCCTTGCGGGTTATATGCGTCTGATTGGTCCGACACTGCTTGAAGCCTACGAAGGGAAAATTGTCAACATCCATCCATCGTACTTACCTGCCTTCCCGGGGAAAGATGCAATCGGTCAAGCTTTTGAAGCTGGAGTCGAGGAGACGGGTGTTACCGTCCATTTCATCGATGAAGGAATGGATACGGGGCCGATTATTGAGCAAGTTGCTGTTCCAATTTTAGCAAATGATACGAAAGAAACGTTACAAAAAAGGATTCAAGTAGTGGAACACCGTTTGTATCCGCAAGTAATTAGAGAGCTAATACAAAAGTGAGGGATTTTTCATGGGGAAAAGAGCGTTAATCAGCGTTTCCGATAAAACGAATATTACAGAGTTTGCCAAGAATCTTGAGGGACTTGGAGTTGAAATCATTTCAACTGGAGGCACGTTACAAGCGATAGAAAGTGCAGGAGTTAAAGCGATTGCGATTGATGAAGTGACAGGATTTCCTGAAATTATGGATGGCCGTGTGAAGACATTACATCCGAAAGTTCATGGCGGACTACTTGGAAAACGCTCCAACGCCGGTCATAGGAAAGAAATGGAAGAAAATGAGATTGAGCCGATTGATATCGTTGTTGTCAATCTTTATCCATTCAAAGAAACATTACAAAAGCAAAATGTATCAAAGGAAGAAATTATCGAGAACATTGATATCGGTGGCCCGACAATGCTTCGTTCTGCTGCAAAGAACTTTGAGGACGTGCTTGTGGTTGTGGACCCGGAAGATTATCCGCGGGTGATAGAAGCGTTGCAGGCAGACGATACGCCGTACGAACTTCGTCAGCAATTAGCGGCAAAAGTGTTCCGCCATACGGCAAATTATGATGCAATGATTGCAGGTTATTTCGCAGGAGAGACCAAAGAAGAATTCCCAGAAACCTATACGGTTACATATGAAAAAGTCCAGGACTTGCGTTACGGGGAGAACCCGCATCAGAAAGCAGCCTTTTACCGTGCACCACTAGCAACTGGAATTAGTTTAGCTGGAGCGAAACAGTTACACGGAAAAGAGCTATCTTATAACAATATTCAGGATGCGAATGCGGCGCTTGAGATTGTCGGCGAGTATGAAGATGCAGCAGCTGTGGCGGTAAAGCATATGAACCCGTGCGGAATTGGCGTTGCTGCTAACCTGCATGATGCATATAAACTAGCGTATGATGCGGATCCGATTTCAATTTTCGGTGGAATTGTTGCACTTAACCGCGAAGTCGATCAAGCAACAGCGCAAAGTTTACGTGAAATATTCCTTGAAATCATTGTAGCACCAAGTTTTTCAAAAGAAGCACTGGATATTCTGACAGAAAAGAAAAACATTCGCTTACTTGAAGTAGATATGTCGCAAAACAAAGAAGTGAACCACAAACTGACAACTGTTGGCGGCGGTGTGCTTATTCAGCACCAAGATGCTGGACAAGTTACAGCAGACGATCTCCAAGTTGTAACGAAGAAGCAACCGACAGAACAAGAGATTGCTGATTTGCTATTTGCTTGGAAGGCAGTGAAACATGTAAAGTCGAATGCGATTGTGCTCGCGAAGGATAACCAGACAATTGGAATTGGAGCAGGCCAGATGAACCGGGTCGGCTCCGCTAAAATTGCAATTGAACAAGCAGGAGAGAAAGCGAACGGATCAGTGCTGGCGTCTGACGCATTTTTCCCGATGCCGGACACAGTGGAGAATGCAATTAAAGCAGGGATCACAGCAATCATTCAACCAGGCGGCTCGAAGCGTGACCAGGATTCGATTGATGTCTGTGATGAGCACGGGATTGCCATGGTTTATACAAATATGCGTCATTTCAAACATTAATTGAAATCGGGAAATAGAGGAGAATAGCGATGAACGTATTAGTTGTTGGTCGTGGTGGCCGTGAACATAGTATTGTTACAAAGCTAAAGGAAAGCGAGCAGGTTACAACCATTTTTGCAGCACCAGGAAATGCAGGTATGGCGGGAACGGCTGAATGTGTGGCCATTGATGAGATGGATATTGCCGGACTTGTAGCTTTCGCGAAAGAAAAGAAATGTGATCTAACTGTCGTCGGCCCGGAAAGTCCGTTGAATGCAGGGATCGCTGATGCCTTTCAGGAAGCAGGCTTAAAGATCTTTGCTCCGACAAAGGCGGCAGCTCTATTAGAAGGCAGTAAAAGTTTTGCAAAAGAATTTATGAAGAAATATGATGTGCCGACTGCCGATTATGCGGTTTTCAATGATGCGAACCAGGCGAAAGCATATATTAAGGAAAAAGGTGCTCCAATTGTTGTGAAAGCAGATGGTCTCGCTGCTGGAAAAGGAGTTATTGTTGCACTAACGGAAGAAGAAGCACTAGCAGCTGTTGATGAAATGCTTGTATCGAAAGCCTTCGCTGAAGCTGGTGCGACTGTCGTTATTGAAGAGTTCCTTGATGGGAAAGAATTTTCTCTCATGGCTTTCGTAAAAGAAGATAAGGTGTTCCCGATGGTGACCGCACGCGACCATAAGCGTGCGTTTGACGGAGATGCGGGACCGAATACCGGCGGCATGGGTGCTTTTGCTCCTGCTGACGATGTGACGGAGAAAGATCTGGACTTTGCGATGGAGCATATTTTACTTCGGACGGCAAAAGGGATGATTGCGGAAGGTCGTCCGTTCACAGGAATCCTTTATGCTGGACTGATTATGACGAAAGAAGGACCGAAAGTCATTGAATTCAATACGAGATTCGGTGACCCGGAAACACAGGTTGTCCTGCCGTTATTGAAAAATGATTTATACCAAGTGTTTATTGATGTGATTGATGGCGCGGATCCGAAGCTTGTCTGGGAAGACAAGGCTTGTCTCGGCGTTGTCGTTGCGTCGGTTGGCTATCCGGGGGCTTACACGAAAGGTATCGTGCTGCCAGCCTTGCCGGAAGGGCCTAATCCATTTACAGTACATGCCGGGACCGTGCTTGAAAATAACAGACTCGTTTCGGATGGTGGGCGTGTGCTTCTCGTTGGAGCTGTTGCTGATACGAGAGAGAATGCAGCGAAACTCGTTTATGAATCAATGGGTGAACTAAAAAGTTCAAACGACTTTTTCTATCGTACGGATATTGGTAAACTATAAAAGAACTGGGACAAGGGCACTGACCCCAATGTCATCAAGTTAAGCTATAAATAATTACAGTTAAACGATGACAAAGTTAAGCATAAACAGCATGAGGGTAACAAAAGTGAATTTATTTCTGCCTTCCCTTGTGAAGTAGCTACTTTTGGTTCGGGATTCACACATAAAGCTGTAATCATAAAAAATTATCCGACTTAATTCCACAGCTTCTAAAAACTTACTTTTAGTCAACATAATCACCCCTTATTGTTGGTATAATACCTTTACCAACAATAAGGGGTTTTGAAACCAGTTATGGAATTTCCTGTTTAGGGGTCAGAGCAAGTGTCCCAGTTATGATTAAGATGGTATGAAACGATTGGTTTCGTTCGATCAGGTCGGCTTCATACCATTTGGTACGCAGTAAAATTATTCTTTAACATTGCTGGCGATTTTTTGGATTTCTTCTTTTGATAGACCAGTTATTTCTTCGATGATATGAGGATCTAAGCCTTTTTTTATCGAGTTTTTAACCAGTATTTCCTCCATTTCCTTTTTACCTAGTTCTTTACCTTCCTCACGAAACATATCAGCCAAGCTCATAATAATTTTGCTCCCTTCTGGGTGGGACATTGGGGTCAGAGCAAGTGTCCCAGTTATGATTAAGATGGTATGGAACGCTTGGTTACGCTTGATCAGGTCGGCTTCATACCATTTGGTACGCAGTAAAATTATTCTTTAACATTGCTGGCGATTTTTTGGATTTCTTCTTGTGATAGACCAGTTATTTCTTTGATGATATGAGGATCTAAGCCTTTTTTTATCGAGTTTTTAACAAGTATTTCTTCCATTTCCTTTTTACCTTGTTTTTTACCTAGTTCTTTACCTTCCTCACGAAACATATCAGCCAGGCTCATAATAATTTTGCTCCCTTCTGGATAT
>NZ_JBBKBV010000018.1:0-67556 GCF_037892815.1 Oceanobacillus sp. HCA-5259
AAAAATGATTTTACATATGTGTAACAATTTTTAAAACACCCCCAATCATCAAGTGATGAGTGAGAATTGTAATCAGCAGGATGGCTCTACTTTTAGTCAAGTGTTTCTTTATTAAGTAAAATCAAAGATTCAATCACTATTTATGCGATGTTAGTGATTATATGATTGACGCAATTAAATTCGCAAGGTTCTGAATTATAATATACTCTAATATTATATTTAACGAAAGCAAATTGCTAGTACTGTATCAATGCACGATGCAACAAACTAATTTAAACTGGGGTCTATATTTTAGTAATTAATCGTGATAACAGGAAGAGAGAGTATTTTCTGTTCTCCTAACTATTTAAATTTTATAAAAAGATGTTATCATAATATATAATCTTTACCGTATATAGATAAAATGTGAGGGGTGATTTGTTAATTGATCAACTAGAGAATTAAAGCACTAATACTAAACATAAAAATGAAGAAGGGGAGAGGGAATTTATGTATCCAACTATTCTTAGACATCCTGGGCCTACGCCTATACCTAAAAAGGTGGAACTGGCAATGGCGCAAAATATGATTAGCCACCGTTCAGAGGAATTTGTTAAGCTCTACCGAGAAACGATGGAACGTGTAAAACCTATATTTGGGACGAAACAAGAAATTTTGCTTTTACCTTCAGGTGGGACGGCCGCGCTTGAAGCAGCTGTGGTCAATTCTGTTTCTCCTGGGGAAGAAATAGTTGTGATCACAGTAGGCGCCTTTGGGGATTATTTCGTCTCGATATGCGAGAAATACGGCTTAAAAGTACATAAACTTGAAAAAAATTGGGGAGAGGCCTGTACGGAGAGTGAGCTGATTGAATTTTTAAAGCCGTTATCCAATATTAAGGCTGTCTTTGCAACGCATAATGAAACTTCAACAGGAATCATTAATCCTATAAAACAATTAGCAAGAGTAGTTCAGGAACATTCAGATGCTCTCTTTATAGTGGATAGCGTGAGCGGTATTGGAGGGGTGTCCGCCCGAATGGATGAATGGGGTATTGATATTTTAGTAACCGGTTCACAAAAAGCAATGATGCTTCCTCCAGGTCTCGCCTTATTAGCAGTTAGTGAAAAAGCATGGAAGGTGATAGAGGCTAATCGTTCGACTGCTTATTATTTAAATCTATTAAGTTATCGTGATTGGGCAGAAAAAGGAATGACTCCCAATACCCCGGCGGTTTCCCTTATTATGGGACTTTCTGCTGTGTGCGATTTAATTGAGGAGGAAGGTGGGATTGCGAAAACAGCTGAAAGACACGAAGTCATGAAAAATATGGTTCGATCAGCCATGAAAGCATTGTCGATTGAATTGTTAACAAGCGACGAATTTGCATCCCCAACAATTACAGCAATCCGCACTCCTGAAGGATTGGATCTTGCAACATACTTAGCCCACTTAAAGAAAAAGTATCAACTAGATTTTGCGGGTGGTCTTGGTCACCTTCAAGGTAAAATTTTCAGATTTGGGCATATGGGGTATTGTTTCCCTAGCGATGTTCTTCAAGCTGTTTCCCTTATGGAAGCTGGATTACAAGATTTTGCTTATCCATTTGAGCCTGGAGCTGGGGTCAAAGCGGCACAAGATGTTTATTTGTCCTCATTAAGACAGCGAAGCCCAGTGTTTTAATTAGTTTATTTAAAAAATATTGCAAGAAATCCCCTTCAAATTGTATCGTAATTAGGAGGGGATGAATTGCAAGGTGTTGAACCATTAAAAACAAGCTTGATATTAAGCGAATAATGGTTAATCTATAATTAAATTTATCAGAATATAAATTAAAATGTAAATATTCCATAATCCATTACGTGAAGATTGATAGCTTTGGTTAGATAGCTTCATTGCGTTCAACAACGCAAGATCAAAACTAAAATTTAATGAAAGTGATTTCGGGGTGCAGATAACTAAACGGCAGGCTCGGATTATTCTGGGGTAAGAACGTAACCATTTGTCCAAAGGAGGATTCATATGATTTATTCAGACACAGAAAGTATTTTGCCAGAAGAACAAGTAAAAGTAAATAATGAACGAGAGCATCTCCTTGGCAATAGCGGCATGCAAATCATGGAAGCTTATTCCGAAGCGGATATTTCCAAAGTGCTCACCTTTGCTTATGAACATGAAAAAACAGTTAACGTGATTTCTGGTGGGACGAAGCGAGGTTTTGGCGGGGAATCAGAAAGTGCAGATATATTATTATCGCTTGCAAACTATAAAGGCATTGTAGAACATTCTGTCGGAGATCTAACAATGACGGTGAGGCCTGGAACAACCCTCAAAGAAATTACAGATGAACTGGCGAAAAAAGGGCAATTTGTCGCTCTTGATACAGCTTGGCCGGAAATGGCGACAATCGGTGGCATCATTTCTGCTAATGACAGTGGGCCAAAGCGATTGCTCTACGGCTCAGCGAGAGATTTAGTCATTGGCCTGCGGGTTGTTTATGCAGACGGCAGGGTAATTCGAACAGGTGGAAAAGTGGTTAAAAATGTTGCTGGCTATGATATGAATAAACTTTTTATCGGTGCGATGGGAACGCTTGGTGTGATTAGTGAAATTACGATTAAACTGCGCCCGCTTCCCAAATATGAAGGACTTTCGCTCATTCATTTTCCCGAGGGAAGTGAAAATAAAATTCATGATTTTTCCGTTTCCTTGCTTGACTCTGTAATGGAACCAGTGACCTTAGAGTTATTAACTCCGACTCTTGCTGAAATATTAACCGGAAAGAACAGCTACATCTTAGGAATAGCCTTTGAGGATAGGGAAAAAGCGGTGCTCGAGCAGGTAAAGTGGATAAGAGAAAATCTACCTGAGGGTGTGGGACATACCGTAATGTATCAGGAAGAAGCAAAGAAATGGTGGGAAGACTTCCGGCAGATTGGACCAAACGGCTACAATGATGAAGTTGATGAGGCAAATACTTGGGCAGCGTTGAAAATCGGCAGCAACAACATGGATGTACTTGGTAATCTTGAAGCGGCTGAAAAGCTTGCAGAAACCCATCACCTAATACTCCAAGGACACGGCGGCTTAGGGCACGGCATTTCACGCATATATATAAAAGGCCGCCCCGATGATATCGTTTCTTTCATTAAAAAATTAAGAGCAAAAACAGAAGAGAAAAACGGGTTTGTTGTTTGTACGCACTTGCCGTTTAAGTTAAGGGAAACGGTCAGTGTTTGGGGCGTTAAACCAGCGCACTTCGCACTTCTAGAAGGGATTAAGCAAGCGAATGATTCGAAGCGTATCCTGAACAGAAAACGATTTGTAGGAGGAATATGACATGAATGTGGGTGAAAAAGAAAAAGAGACAATGAACCTTGTCAATATGCTGGAAAAAGGTGGACCCGCCTGTGAAACGAAGACCTTGGGAAATTATATTTGGGATGATTTACCTGATCCGGATAAATGGGCGGATTGTGTGCATTGCGGCATGTGCTTAGAGGCATGCCCGACATATCAGGAAACAGGAGAAGAACAGCATTCGCCAAGAGGTCGGGTTTATTTAATCCAAGCAGTCGCAGAAGGAAAAATTGATATTAATGAAGCGTTCTCCAAGCCAGTATTTGACTGTCTTGATTGCAGAGCCTGTGAAACAGCTTGCCCGGCAGATGTTCAGGTTGGTGGTTTGATTGAGGAAGCCCGGGGCCAAATCCGTCAAGCAATGCCTTTAAAAGGTTTTAAAGGTACTGTCAGTAAAACGGTTTTAAATGGCATTTTCCCAAATAAGAAACGGCTGAACATGCTTGGCGGTCTCATGCGGTTTTATCAGAAAAGCGGTATGCAAACAATCGCTAGAAAAACGGGTGTGCTGAATGTAATGCCAAATCATATGAAGGATATGGAAGCGATTCTCCCGGAAGTTGGAAAACCTGTGCTTGGCAGATATCCGGAAGAGGTCCCGGCGGAAGGGAAGGCGAAAGAAAGAGTTGGTATGCTGACCGGCTGTGTGATGGATATCATGTTCAGTGATGTGAACGAAGCGACCATTCGCGTTTTAAATCATAATGGTTTTGAAGTCGGCTTGCCAAAACAACAAGGATGCTGTGGCGCTCTTCATATTCACGCTGGTGATAGAAAGACGGGAAAAGAACTCGCAAAACGGAACATAGAAGCCTTTAAAGATTTTGATAAAGTGCTCGTCAATGCAGCTGGGTGTGGCTGTGCGCTCCAGGAATATGATGAGCTATTCCGCAATGATCCGGAGATGCTCCCGCTGGCGGAAGAGTTTTCCGAAAAGATAGAGGATGTTTCCAAGTTTTTATATGACAATGATTTTAAACGGCCAAAATCTGCAATCAACACAAAGATTACGTACCATGATGCGTGTCATCTGGCGCACGGGCAAGGGGTCCGCTTTGAACCACGCCAGCTTTTGCAAGAAATCCCGGGTGTAGAAATGGTAGATTTGCCTGATGCAGACAGATGTTGTGGCAGCGCGGGAATTTATAATCTCACACATCCCGAAATGGCAGGTAAACTGCTTGACCGGAAGATGGATGATATACCGGATAATGTGGAAATGATTTCAATGGGTAACCCCGGCTGCATGCTGCAAATTGCAATGGGGGTCAAGAAGCATGGCCGTAGTGAAAAGGTTGTTCATACCATCCAACTGCTTGACTGGGCCTATGAAAAAGACAAACAGCTATTGAAATCATAAGAAATGAGGGAGGTGCTCGGCTTGTTTGGAAAAAAGCGTAAAATACAAGGGTTGGATGCTGTCATTCAGAAATTAATGGCTATCGTTGGAGAAAATGAAGTGCTTTATAAAAAGGAAGACCTCATATCCTATGAATGTGACGGTTATACGATGTATAAGGGGATGCCGCGAGCCGTTGTATTTGTAAAAGATACACAGCAGGTTTCTCAAGTGGTGAAATGTTTAAATAAAGAAGAGATCCCGTATATTGCAAGAGGGGCAGGAACGGGCTTGAGCGGAGGGGCGACACCGCTGGGCGGGGAAGTGCTCATCAGTTTGGTGAAAATGAAGCGAATGCTCCATCTGGACCTGGAAAATAGAAAAGCAGTAGTGGAACCAGGTTATATTAACTTGAAATTGACCCAATCTATTTCAGATAAAGGCTACTATTATGCTCCGGATCCTTCCAGTCAGTATGCATGCACGATTGGTGGAAATGTCGCCGAAAATTCGGGTGGTGCCCATTGTTTGAAATACGGGGTGACCACAAACCATATATTAGGGCTTGAAATGGTTCTCCCGAGCGGAGAAATTGTGGAAATCGGGGAAGAAGGGGTTCCAGACCAGCCAGGATATGACTTATTAGGCTTACTTACCGGATCTGAGGGAACACTTGGAATTGTGACAAAGGTTACGGTGAAAGTTTTAAAAAATCCCGAGGGAAAGAAAACGGCGCTTGCCTACTTTGATGATATTGATGATGCCAGCCAAGCTGTCTCGGATATCATCGCTGCAGGTATCATTCCTGCCGCACTGGAGATGATGGATGAGATTGCCATTGAAGGCGTGGAATCAGCCGCTTACCCAGTAGGACATCCAAGGGACATTGCCGCATTTCTTCTGATTGAGGTGGATGGAATTGCTGTAGGGATTGATGACCAGATTGAGGAAATACTCACGGTTTGTAAACAAAATAATGTCCGTGAAGTAAAAGTCGCTAAAGATGAAGCTGAACGTAGCCTCTGGTGGGCAAACCGCAAGATGGGTTTTGGTGCAATGGGGGCAATATCCCCGGATTATCTTGTGCAAGACGGAGTAATTCCGAGAACCCGATTACCGGAAGTCTTAGCAAAAATCACACAAATTAGCAGGAAGTATGATCTCCGGATTGCAAATATCTTTCATGCAGGGGATGGAAATCTTCATCCGCTAATTTTGTTTGATGCAAGCGTTCCAGGTGAAAGTGAACGTGCATCTAGAGCAGGTTCAGAATGTTTGAAGGTCTGTGCAGATGTCGGTGGATCGATTACGGGTGAACATGGGGTCGGGATTGAAAAATCAGCCGAAATGCGTTTTATTTTTACGGATGAAGAGATAGCAGCGCAAACAAATATCCGCAACGTATTTAACCCGGAAGACTTGTTGAATCCAGGTAAACTATTCCCACAGCCCGGACGCTGTGTTGAAATAACAAGGCGAGACCACGAAGAAATGCATCCTGTTCAATAAGTTAATAGAAAACGATTTAATACAAATGAGGAAGCAACGGGGACTGTTGTATGAGAGCGATTAGCGATGAAGTTTATCAGATTAAAAGATAGATAGCATAACCTTCAGGGCACTTTTTATCACGCATTAACGGTCTATCATACCCCACCTCTAAACAGGAGGGAAGCCCAATATGTTAAGGTGCGGGATATAGATATACAGTCCGTAAATTCCTGATTCTGTTCAACTAACATTCAGTGGGGAGGAAGGAATTCCCCACTGAATGAAGCTTCAATTTACGAAGCTTCGTTAGTATTCCGATTTAGAGCATTTCTATAAAAGAAAAAGACAATTTTGTTAACGCTTCCAAAAATGAGTGTCATTATCCGTTATGCTGATTAGAGAAGTATGCGGCCTTGTGCGCAACTTTGATAGAGAGGGTTGAAATAATATGTAAAATATATGGAACTAGTGAACTTCAAAATTCGGTACAGCAAGAGGCAACATAACAAAATGGAGGAAAACCCCACCATCATCATTAAGCAATAATCAGAAGTAATAGTATTGCTTAATATAAAAGAAATCCAAGGAGGGAAAAAAATGGGGGATGGAATGTTAGCTATTCTGGCGTTACTTCCGATTATTGTTGTTGCAGTCTTTTTAGTAGGATTAAAGTGGCCTGCGAGTAAAGCGATGCCGCTATCTTACATCGTTGCAGTCCTACTGGCACTTTTCGTCTGGGATGTAGCCTTTCCGCAAGTTGCCGCTGCTTCTATTCACGGTCTAATCGTTGCTGTCACCTTATTATTTATTATTTTCGGTGCGATTTTACTATTGAACACTTTACAGGAAAGTGGAGGTCTGCATACGATTCGTCGCGGTTTTACAGATATTTCACCAGACCGCCGTATTCAGGTCATTATCATTGCATGGCTGTTTGGCTCGTTTATTGAAGGTTCTGCAGGATTTGGTACACCTGCAGCTGTTGTAGTACCGCTAATGGTTGGGCTTGGGTTTCCGGCAATGGCTGCGGTTGTTGCTGGCTTGGTAATTCAAAGTACCCCAGTATCATTCGGAGCTGTTGGAACACCAATGCTTGTGGGAGTAGGTTCAGGAGTTGAGCCACTTACACAAATCACAAATCTTTCAAGTTTTATTTTCGATGCTGCTACTAAAGTAGCCACACTTCATTTTATTGCAGGATTGTTGATCCCATTATTTTTAGTTGGGATCTTAACGAAATTTTTCGGGAAAAACAAATCATTTAGCGAAGGTCTGAAGGTATGGAAGTTTGCGATATTTGCAGCACTTGCAATGACGATACCGTATATTATTGTTGCTAATATATTAGGCCCTGAATTTCCAGCGTTGCTTGGAGGATTAATTGGACTCGCAATTGTAATTCCTGCTGCCCAAAAAGGTTTTCTTACCCCAAAAGGGGAAGATGTCTGGGATTTTGAGGAAAAAGACCGCTGGGATCCAACCTGGACCGGTCGGGTTGAACTGAAAAACAACGAAATTTATGCAGGTAAAATCAGCATGTGGCGCGCATGGGCTCCTTATGTATTGATTGCTGTATTTTTATTGATTTCAAGATTGACGGTAGTTGGAGATTGGCTTAAGTCTGTTGAGATCGTAGTTCCTAATATTTTTGGATCAAATATTAGTTCCAGCTGGGAAATTTTATTTTCTCCAGGTTTTATTTTTATTGTTGTTGCTGTAATCACATACTTTATGCACAGAATGAAACCAAGCGATTTTGCGAGGGCATGGAAGACGTCCGGTAAAACAATAATTGCTGCCAGTTCTGCACTTGTGTTTACGGTTCCGATGGTACAGGTATTTATCAACACAGCGGGAGGAGCAGCGGGCTACCCAGAAATGCCAATTGCTTTAGCGGAAGGTGTGGCAAATCTTGCAGGTTCCGTGTATCCGATTTTCGCAACATTTATTGGAGGGATCGGAGCATTTGTAGCTGGTAGTAATACAGTCAGTAATATGATGTTTTCTTACTTTCAATTTGGAGTCGGTGAACGCATTGGCGCTGATCCCTCTTGGGTAGTTGCCCTTCAGGCAGTTGGTGGCGCAGCAGGTAACATGATTTGTGTGCATAACGTCGTAGCAGCATCAGCTGTTGTTGGGCTCGTAGGAAAAGAAGGTCACGTTATTCGTAAAACGCTTCTGCCGTTTTTCTATTATTCACTATTAGCGGGATCCATCGGCTATTCCATAATATGGACAGCAGAAAAAGGAATATTTAATATTGGCTCAATCCTTGCACTGATTATTTGGACCATTGCGATTTATATTATTGCGACAAACAACAAGCGCTTGAATGCGATTGGAGGAAATAAGAAGAGTGCATAAATTACTTTCGTTTCGCTCTTTTAGGTAGATTTAGATTGAGTTTTACCACGTATTAACGGTCTGTAAAAGCCCCCACCTCTAAACATGGGGGAAGCCCAACATGTGAGGTTGGGGGATATATAGTCCGTAAATCCCCACTGAATGAGTTTCACTTTATAACGCTGCTAACTCCAATGTACATAGCGTGACTTTGGAGTTAGCAGCATTTAATATTTTACATAATGATTTTTAGGCTGGGATTTTACTGAAATTCTTGCGCTTGTGTCCAGTGGATAAGGAATATCTAGTTTGTTCGTAATAGTGAAGTTTCAGTTCTCGGATAAACTTTTACTTACTTTCATGCTCAGTGATCTGTATTGTCAATTTTTTGATGTTCCTCGTCGTTCTGTTGCTTAAGGATGACATAATATTGCTCTGAACCGAGTCCACCTTCATTAATCATGTCTGCAATTTCTCGGGAGCGTGTTTCCTTCGTTCGGTCAATCGTAATTTTTTGTTTTTCATGATTAGGCATTTTAAAACCCTCCTTTCTTCCTTTCGTTTTAACGGAAGTTCGGATTATTTACTTTATTACGTAATAATTTATATTCACTTTCTCTATATGCGGTTAATACGCATATAATGTAGTATGTGTAAAATAGTTCTCGGTGGGATTTCTGCAAAATCCTAGTCAAAAAAGAAGAGGCACTCTATCATAAATGTATGCATACCAAAGCAAATACATCATAGAAAGAGGCCTCTTCATGGATACTATTATATCAGAATTATACAGATTAATACATCAAACAGATAATTTAATTGAATTCGAGGAAAATGTTCGCACCTTGATGTATGAGGTGTTTACGTCCTTATTGGGGGACGTATTCACCAATATGAATACTGTCATTGTGAAGAAAAAACAAGCAGAAGGATGGTCCGTTGAAAGAAATGACGAAAGGGAAATTCAATTCACTTTTGGTGGAGTGAGATTTACACATACGCTTATGCATGATCCAGAAGGTCATGCCCACTATCCATTTGATGAATGGGCTGGATTTAAAAAGTACAAGCGTAGAAGTCCTTTTGTAGAAGTTAAGGTTGCCGAAATGGCCGCTGAAGGCACGTACCGGGATGTGGCTCATGTACTGAAAGAGTGGACAGCTGTAGATATTAGTCATTCAACGGTTGGAACGATTGTGAGAGAGGTTGGAGAAGCACAAGCCAAGGCGGATGAGGAAATGGTCACCGAATTAGAGGAGTCGGCTGAATTGCCAGAGGGTGAAGAAGTGGAGTTTCTCTATGCGGAGGCTGATGGGGTATTCGTTCGGGGAACGGAAGTTTATGAGGGCTGGGATAAGAATGGAAAAAGAGTATCTTTGCGTAATCAAAAAGTGATCATGACTACCAAGCCAACCTCGGAATTTTGGAAAGAAGTTCAAGCATTTACTGCCAACCACTATTCCCTGGAGAATACGAGAGTAGTAACAAATAGCGATGGTGGAGCCGGTTACACGGCTGAGAAGTTTCAAGAAGCCTTTTCTCAATCGGAATATCCAGTCCTAAACCAATTAGACTCTTACCATGTGTTTCAAGGGCTTAATCGAGCGCTTGGGGCCGGAAAGAGTGAGTATAAATCAGAGATACGAAAAGGGCTGGAGAAGCATGATCTGGAGCATTTTAACTTATGGCTAGACACTTACGAAAGCACGCTTGAGGACTCCAAAAAAGTCGAAAAGGTTAGGGACTTTCGCACGTATGTCTTGAACAATTGGGATCGTATTTTGGATTGGAGAAAGCGTGTAGATCATCCCCCAGAAGGAGCCAGAGGTCTAGGAGCTATGGAATCCAATCAGCGCCACGTTACCTATCGGATGAAGAAGCGAGGCATGCATTGGAGTCCAGAAGGTGCAGAGGCGATGGTAAAAGTTAAACAAGGCATCCTAAACGGTACATTACGGGAAGTTTACCTTGAAAATCTTAAACGAAGCGCAAGAAAGCAGCGAGAAGTAAAACAGGTAGTCCGAATGTCTTCTTACCTGCGTCAACCCACACGTCCATCGATAGGCGTTAAACAAGGCTCAATCGGCGTATACGCACCTCATTCATCCGCGATTGGGAAGCTATCCAAAAGTTTTAGATAATCATCCCTGCATTTTAAGTTAGGTTCTTGGTCTTTAGAACCTAACTTAAAATGCAGGGGAACCAAGCGAAGACATTCGCGCGGTAGCCGAAAAAGCGTACAACTATAGAGTGCCGGAAATACTGGGGTGAAGACGGTACCGAGAAAAGCTTGACACAAACTATAATGTAAGATTGGTTGACTAATTACCGTAAATTGCTTATCATTTAAGAACATCAATACATCATTGAATAAACGCATTAATTCACTAAAGTATTTTAGTAATATAAGAAATTATAATATAAAATGCTGTAATAACTTAGGTATCCAGGGCTAGCCGCGTCCGGCTCCAGCGCCCAGCAACTAGCAGATCTTTTGGTGGGACGAGCAGTGCGCAGTCCCAAACTTCACACTCCTCCAATCGATAAGTCAACATCGGCTCTCTACGTTCGCCGTGTTTCCTTTATCTCATTCCGGAGTGCTCCAGTTTGTACGTTGCTAAACGGGCGCTTGCGCCTTTGTTTAGTGATTTTAAGGACTGTTATATTCTAAGCATGTAAATAGATTTTTAGAAAATAACGGAGGATACGATGAAGAAGAGCATAACCTTTACAAAATCACTCATTCCAATAATCGGTTTAATCATTGCAGGAGCAAGTTCTATTTTCATTTGGGATGCTGGCATGAGTTTTCCGTTAATCGTTGGGGTGATATTAGCTTCCATCATGGCTGTTCGTTCTGGGTGGGAGTGGAATGAAGTTCAAAAGATGATGGCAAACGGTGTAAGCAGGGTTTTGCCAGCATTATTTATTTTATTAACGATTGGTATGATTATAGGATCCTGGATAGCTAGTGGGGCGATTCCTACGATGATTTACTATGGCATGATGCTGATTAGTCCGGCCTGGTTTGTTCCAATCACTAGCCTTGTGACGGGGATTGTGTCCATTACACTTGGAACATCCTTTACCGCTATCGCAACAGTCGGGATAGCTTTTATGGGAATTGGTGATGCATTAGGATTTTCTCCGGCACTTGTTGCGGGAGCTATTGTTTCTGGAGCGTTTTTTGGAGATAAACTCTCCCCATTGTCTGACACAACAAATATTGCCGCGGCGATGGTTGAAACAGATTTATTTAGTCATGTTAAACATATGTTATGGGATACGATTCCTGCATTCTTGCTAGCACTTGGATTATTTTGGATGATCGGGAAATCTGAAGTGACGGATATTAAATTGGATTCAGCTTTAATTGATATGTTCATGGAAACGTTAAATGATTGGTTTGTCATTCATCCATTATTATTACTGCTTCCAGTCTTTACTGTTTTTTTAATGATCAGACGGGTGCCGGCACTACCGGCTTTAATGAGTGTTGGTTTATTGGGTGCTGCTATTGCTGTCGTTGTACAAGGAAGTTCTATTGCGTCAACCGTTCAAGCAATGTCAACTGGCTTTGCAATCGAGACGGGTGTTGAAGCTGTAGATTCCCTATTAAATCGCGGCGGGTTTACCTCCATGCTGGAGACAGTCGGTATCTTAATTGTTGCCACAGCTTTTGGTGGTATCCTAGAAGAAACGGGATCATTTAAAGTCTTAACAAGAAAACTGTTGGAGAAGGTAAAGACAACCGGATCTTTAATCGCCTCTACCTTATTAACTACATCTGTTGTTGTGTTAGCAAGTGGGGAGCAATATTTATCTATTATATTGCCGGGAAGAACCTTTGTGCAGAAATATAAAGAAATGAATATTGATACGAAAAATTTATCTAGAACAGTTGAATCAATGGCTACGGTTGGCATAAACCTTGTGCCTTGGAGTGTGACCGCAGTGTTTGCCTCGGGAATTCTAGGAGTAAGTGCTTGGGAATACATACCATATGCATTCTTTATTTATCTTGTTCCATTGATAAACCTGCTGTTTGGGTTTACTGGATGGACGATTGCTAGAAAAGATTATAGCGAATAAGAGCTATAAAGTAAATAAAAAGCCTATCCCAATGGGGAGAAAGGCTTTTTATTTTTGTACGAATTATTTAATGGTAGCGGCCCCAGTTTCCATCTGCAACTCTACGGAGAGATGATCACATAACGCATCAACAAAATCCGCACTGTCATTTAAGTATTCACTTTGCACGGCGCTCATGCCAAGCCCCTTCGCCTTATTGATCGCATCCGTTGTAATCTCCTGGATCGCTTCAATATTTTCTATAACGGACAGTGCTTCAATAAAGATAACGGCTGGGACGTTTTTTGCATGTAGCTCATCAACTACATCAAGCACATCCGGCCCTAACCAGCGCTGGGGAAGAGGTTTACCGCTCCGATAAGCTAGATGGTAGTCTTTAACAGGAAGAGAATCGGCAACCTTCTTAGCCAATGTTTCGTATTGCATAATCATCGTTTGATGTGCTTTCGGAACGCCGGGCTTGCTGTGGACCGTGAACACGATTTCCGTTTGCTTTCGTTCCGCTTCTGGCAGCCATTCGTAAGCGGTTTTCGCACGGTCAGCTAAAACTTCGACAAATTGGTCATGATCACAGTAGGTTGCTACATGGACGATTTTCGTTTGGTCATTTTCTTCCCGAAATATTTTGGTGAATCGCTTTTCATATGCATTACTGCCCGTAAGCGAATCAAATGGTGTGAGACTGAATGTAGCGATTCGCTTCGGGTTTAGCTTAATACATTCCTCAGCAACGGTTTGAATCGATGGTTCTGTATGGTGGTTGGCTACATAGACAATCCATTTTTCACCAGATTCTTTCGTTAATTTCTTTACCAATGCTCGGCCGACGCGTGCTGTATTCGCTCCTAAAGGGTCAGCCATGCCGTGTGCCTCATATGTCTTGACCCCTGCAGCGATATTTTCCTCTGTAGCTGTTCCATGATAAATATCATTGTAAAATCCAGCAACATCATCAATCGACGTGAGACTTCCATAACTAAATAAAACAAGAATATTCATTGAATCACTCCAATCCATATATCCAATCAACCATAATCTCAAGTCCTTTAATTACTTCCACGTTTGGGTTCATTAAATATTTTACATCAAGCAATTTGACTCGGTCGTTTTCAATTGCTTGCAGACTACCCCAGCCGGGATTCTCACTTAATTCGGTGAAATCTTCTTCCCCATTACCAAAGAAGTCAAGCAGGAAAATATAATCCGGATCCATCTTCATCACTTGTTCAATGGAAGCGGGAGTAGAGCCTTCCAAGCCGATTTGATCCACTGCAGGTGTTGCTCCAGCTAATTGGATTAAATCATAGGAAATGTTTCCAGGTCCCATCATGAATGGTCCGGTTCCTGCTCCGACTTCCGAAAGAACTAAGACAGATGGTGCATCTTGATCTTCTGGAATTTTACCTTGAATTGCTGTGATATCATTTTCCATCTGTTCAATCAATTCGGCTGCTTTTTCCGTTTCTCCAACTGCTTGACCGATTACTTCGATATTTTCCATGAATTGGGCAAGTGTACCCATCGTTTCAAAAGTAATAATCGGTAGGTCAATTTCACTTAAAATACTGCTCGCATCTTCTTCCTGCCCATGCATTTTCGTTAGTAAAAGTAAATCTGTTTCATAGGCGAGGACTTCTTCTGGATCAATATATGCCGCCGTAGAAACCCGATTAGGAATTTCCTCGGCCTTTTCGGTATGTGTTGACAAATGTTCATCTTCAGCAGAACTAGAGATAGCGACAACTCTGCTTGGATCGACAAGTTCCAGTAAAATTTCCGTTACGTCAAGCGATAATGGTAAAATATTTTCCGGTTTTTCATTGATTGTTATTTCTTCCCCATCATGTTCAATCGTTACTGGAAAATCTTGTGTATTTTTGTCTTCTGCGGTTTCAACTTTATTACCGTCTTTCGCTTCTTCTGTATTCGTTCCATCAGTCGATCCGCAGCCAATTAGAAATATGGCGATACATAATATACTGCTTACAATAAATAGATTCCTTTTCATTGTATTCCTCCTCGAACATGATTCCCTTTTTAAAGAGGGGTTACGTTTAATGCATCGATTAGTTCATCCCGTCTTATTTTCGCATCGATATGGTAGGTTTCTTTTAATCTTTCTTCTGTCAATACTTCATTTGAATGGCCAAATGTCCTTACTTCGCCATTTTGCAGCAAAAGTAGCTTCTCTGAAAAGCGGGAAGCAAGATTCAAGTCATGCAGCACTGTTACAACTGTCTTACCCTGGGACGTGAGTGCTTGCAGTAATTTTAATATGTGCATTTGGTAATAGATATCAAGGGCGGAGACTGGTTCATCGAGTAAAATCAACGGTGCATCTTGTGCGAGAGCTTTTGCGATAAAGACGAGCTGTCGCTGACCACCGGACAAATTCAGGATGGAATCATCCCGAAAGCTCCACGTATTCGTTGCGAGCATCATTTCTTTTATGATCTCTTCGTCAGCTTTATTGGATTGTAAGAATTCACGATGAGCATGCCTCCCCATGGAAACAACCTCTTTGACATTGAAATTGAAATCGATATGGGTATCCTGGGGAACATAGCTTAAGTGTCGTGCCATTTCTTTATGGGAGTATGCTTTCTGATCCTTACCGGCAATCTTTATTTTTCCTTCCTTAGCAGTGATCAGTTGGGCAATTGTTTTCAGTAAAGTTGTTTTCCCGCTGCCGTTCGGACCAATTAGACCGATAAATTCGCCTGGCGCGACATGAAAGTTTATGTTTTTTAAAATCTGTTTATCACCGAGCGTTACATGTAAATTGCTAACATCGATCATAAAGACACTCCTTTGTAAGCTCTGATAATAAGAAAGACAAATAATGGGGCACCGATCAGGGCACTCACAACACCAACCTGCAATGTGATCGGCTGAATGACCATTCGCGAAATTAAGTCTGCTAAGATAAGGAATGCTGCCCCGCCAAGTGCACTTGCCGGTAAGAGTAGTCGGTGATCTGGCCCGATAGCAAGCCTTAATATATGCGGAACAACGAGTCCGATAAAGCCGATGATTCCACTAACAGCAACTGCTGCACCGGTGATTAATGCGGCAATGGTAAGCACAAAGTTGCGAGTAACCCGCGTGTTGATTCCCGAAGTTTTCGCATGATCTTCGCCGAGGAGCATCATATTCAACTGGCTGCCAAATAAGAATAAGATGATAATACCAATGGTAATCGGAATCGAGATAATGAGGACATGCTCCCATGTTCTGGCTTCAAGGCCTCCCTGCAACCAGAAAACGATGCCTCGCAGTTCTTGTTCGTTTTTAGATGTAGCGACGAGCACGTTCATCATTGCCGAGAAAAAGGAATTGACACCGATGCCGAGTAAAAGTAATACCGCTATACTTCGCTGATTCGTCGCTTTCCAGACAATGATGATGACAAACATAGCGAATAGGGCACCAATAAATGCAGATATTGGCAGCAACCACTGATTTATTGCTGACCAACCAAAAAATATCGCACAAACAGCACCGAGAGCAGCCCCGCTGGAAACACCGATATAACCGGGTTCAACGAGAGGGTTACGAAACAAGCCTTGCATTGCAACACCGGCAACCGCTAAAGCAGCACCGACAAAGCTTGCGACAAGTACGCGGGGAAGGCGGACCTCTGTAATGACGACCCACTGTTGGTCTGTGAAACCAGCATAATTAATGAGCTGTAGTTTATGTAAAAATATCATAATCGTTTCTTTAAAAGGAATCGAAATCGGTCCTAGAGAAACCCCTACGATAAACGCGACAGCTAGAATGATTGTCATCAGCACTAATGTAATTGTTGTTTTAAAGACGCGATTACGCTTCCATCTCATTGTTAATTTATTCATAAAGCACCTTCAATTTGTACTCCTCTCGGGTGGTAAGGGTAGTTGGATTTTCTTTTTATCACGTATTAACGGTCTGTAATATCCCCATCTTTAAATAGGAAGGAAACCCAATATGTGAAGGTCGGGGATAAACAGTCTGTAAATACCTGATTCTGTTCAACTAATATTCAGTGGAAGGAAGGTAAGGATTTCCCACTGAATGAAGTTTCACTTTATTGAATTACCATTATAGCAAAAAGAGGCAAGTTCTTCTTGCTTTTCGAGGAAATGTACTGAATCATTCATAATTTTATTAAAAAAGGCAGCGTTTCATCCAATTTTGTGGAAAAACACTGCCCGCTTGATTTCTAATATCTTATTTCGTACTTTCCACGGTGTTCCTAACGCCGGCAATGCCCAGCGGTCAAGGCCGTACTAATCGGGGACTTTCCAGGCTAGAATGACGAGGATTGCAACCAGCAGCATGCTTGATCAAGAAGTGGGTTCAAGTATCATATAAATCGACATACAATTGTCCTTTGGAATCGATTTGTGCTAAAAATACATCACTAATATCATAGGCGCCTTGCTTTTTCACTTCTGTTTCTAGCCATTCAGCAGTGAACCCTAACACTTCCATGCTTTTTGTCATCATTTTTCCATCCATAATTAAAATCATCGGACCATGTTCCAAGGGAATTGGCATGTTTAACATTTTTGCAGTAACCGGTTGCTGATCGGTTTTTAACATAATACTTAATTTACCGTTCGTCTCTAATATAGCCATTTCAACGTCAGACACTTTAAAAACGTCTTTTTCCCTTAATAAGAGCATTAATTCATTGAGATTCATCAGATTCTTTTTCATATTCTTCTCAAGAATCTTGCCGTTTTCTATAAGGGTTGTCGCTTTTCCATCTGTCAGATTAGAGAATGCATTGGATTTCATTCCGATATAGGAGAGTAAGATTGGAAAGAGCCCCCACACGAATAATGACATTAAGCCATTCAATGCCTTAACATTCTGGTCAACAGACATTGTTGCAGCAATCGAGCCAATCGTGATCCCAACACAATAATCAAAAAATGTAAGCTGGGAAATTTGTTTCTTTCCCATCATTCTCGCCATGAGAAATAATAATAAAAAAGCTGCGATTGAGCGTAGTAAGATTAATATCAGTTCCGGCATCTTTTTTCCACCTTTTACATTTATTATTTAGCTTTAGTATGGGGCAAGATATGCATATCAATTCATGGAAAAGGAGGAGCATTTCTTTGCGTAAAATGATCGGTTTTATCTGTTTATTTGTCTTACTTGTTGGTTGTGAAAATAATTTCGGCGGTCAAGCTTTCTATGACCAGATTAAGGAGATAGAAAGCAGGGTGGAAGCAGAAGATTGGGAAGACGTCGTGGTGAAAGCTGAAGAATTGAAGGAATTGTATAAGCAAGATAAGTGGAAATTGCAATTATTAGGGGATGAGGATGAATATGAGGGCTTATATGAAGCCATCAATAAATTAATCACTGCGGGAAAAGGGAAGGATGAGGCGAACGTTCGGATGGAATTGTCCGGTATTCATACGCGTATTGAAGATATTTATTCGTTGTGACGAACGAGGCTTAGGTTTCCCCTAAACCTCGTTTGATCTTTTTCTGTCTATAAGCGGTCCAAGCTGTTTTTAAAGCAGAATATGTTCCAACTGCGGCGGCTCCGTAAAAGGCTTCCATAAAAAAACCTGCCCATAAATCACCTCGGTGACTGATGAATATGGAAATAATAAATCCGATAATGCTTGCTATCGTTGGGAAGAAGGCCCTGGGAATTGGAAAAAGTTTAAAGCATTGGGTTAATAGAACGACAGCTGGAACTGCAATGACACCATCCCAGAAATTAGTATGAATCGTCGGGAAATCCAAAGTAACTCCTCCTTTTTTAGTAATATGCCTTATTTTGAAAAAAATATTACACGCTCAGGTACCAGCCAACTGGGACAACTGCTCTGACCCCGTGTCCCGATCGGGACATGGGGTCAGAGCAGTTGTCCCAATCTGTTCATTATCTATTCATATTTGGGTTGTATTCTAGGGTTAGTGATATGAATAAGGTTGGAGGAATGAGGATGAATCTTGCTTGGAAAGAGATGAAGAAGAATAAGGTGAGATTTTTAATATTGGGTTCGATCGTTTTTCTTGTTAGTTTCCTAACGTTTATCATATCGGGGCTTGCGAATGGGTTGTCTCAGGATAATGCGGCTTTGATTAAAGATTTGCCGGATGGTCAGTTTTACATGAGTGAGGATGCGGAAGAGACGTATAATTTATCAAGGATTGATGTGGATACACAAGAAGAATTATTAGAAAAAGAGGAACAAGCTACAGCGTTGTCGATTCAGCTGGGATTTCTAAATGATGGAGACAACAAACAGCAAAGTGTCGCCTTTGTTACGTCAGCAGGTTCGGAAAATTTCCCTCAAGTAGGAAATGGGAAAGTCATCTTGGACCGCTCGCTGGAAGAGAAGGGCATTAAAGTTGGAGATACATTGACGAACAATCAATTTAGTGGTGAGTTTATTGTAAAAGGGTTTGTTGATCAAGAGAAATTCAGCCACGCGCCTGTTGCATTTATCCATACGGAAAACTATCAAGAAATGTACCGGGTAGAGGAGATGCAGCTTGTCTTCATACCGAACGGGGAAACTACCGAATCGGTTAGCGGGCTACAAGCTTTTACAAAAGATGAATTTTTACATACGATTCCAAGCTTCAGCGCAGAACAGCTGTCATTAAATATGATTGTCTGGTTTCTAGTTGTTATTAGCGGTATGTTGTTTGGCATTTTCTTTTATATGATGAACGTGCAAAAGATTGGCCTGTACGGCATTTTAAAAGCAATAGGTTACAAGACTAGTAGTCTATTCAAAATGATGTGGACGCAAATGATATTCATTACATTACTCGCTCTAGGAATATCCATTGCACTTAGTCAGGTTTTCAATCAGATCGCTCCGGACGGGATGCCCTTTAGCTTACCTGTCGGAACAACATTGCAGTTGTCCATTGTATTCCTCGTGATTGGATTCATCGGTTCGACCTTATCAGGCATCCAGATAAAAAAGGTCAATCCTTTACAGGCAATTCAGCAAGGAGAGATGTAACATGTCCATACTAACAATGGAAGAAGTGAGAAAGACATTTACAAACGGAGAAATAGAAGAAGAGATATTGAAAGGAATTAATCTCTCGCTTCAGAAAGGGGAAGTTACGGCACTGGTCGGAGCATCCGGTTCCGGTAAAAGCATCCTGCTCACGATAGCTGCAGGTCTACAAGACGTATCAGTCGGTCAAATAATTGTGAACGGAGAACGTTTAACCGGAATGAATCAGGAACAAATCCGTAAGATCCGTGCGAGTCAATTTGGTTTTGTTTTTCAATTTGCCCATCTCGTTCCGTTTCTTACCGCAGAAGAACAACTCTTGCTCATGCTTGAGGTTTCCGAGTCGAAATTAACGAAACAGGAACAGAAAATAGAAGTCGATCGGATGTTGACATTGGTTGGAATGAGCCACCGGAAAAATGCATATCCAGCTTCCATGTCAGGCGGGGAGAAGCAGCGGGTTGCCATTGCTCGGGCCATGATTCATAAGCCTAAAATTCTATTCGCCGATGAACCGACCGCAAGCTTGGATTCCAAGCGGTCGCAGGATATTATGGAATTAATCCGCGAACTGACGAAAAGTGAGAAGATCACGACACTGATGGTCACACATGATGAAGAGATACTAAAATTTGTTGACCATGTGGTTAAAATGAGTGATGGGGTCATTTAATGATCTCAATTCACTTACATTTAGTGTCCAACCCAGCCCTTGATATTGCACAGGGCTGTTTTTTTCTGTACAGTTTGGTTAAAGAAAATATTTTCATAGGAGTTAACAAAATGACAACTATTTTAATTGTTGATGATGATAAAAATATCTTGAATCTCGTATCCATCCATCTGTCTGAACAAGGTTATCACGTGTTGAAAGCGCAGGATGGAATTGAAGCATTAGAAATCCTTCATGAAGAAATTTGTCACTTAGCAGTTGTTGACGTGATGATGCCGTTTATGGATGGTTACGAACTGACGAAGGAAATCAGGAGGCAGTACAATATTCCAGTTATCCTGCTCACTGCTAAAAGTCAAATCGATGATAAAGAGCAAGGATTCCAGGCAGGAACAGACGATTATCTTGTGAAGCCGTTTGAGCCAAAGGAATTGGAGTTCCGGATTAAAGCATTGTTGCGCCTTTATTATAATGAACACGATGAATTTACGATTCGAATCGGTGAGACTACGATTAATAAAAGGACGTATGAAGTGAAAGCCGGTGACCGGACCATTCTTTTACCATTAAAAGAGTTTGAACTATTATATTTTCTTATGTCACATCCGAAGCAGGCATTTACCCGCGAGCATCTAATCGAACAAATTTGGGGCTTTGATTATGAGGGGGATGATCGCACTGTAGACGTGCATATTAAGCGGCTCAGGAAACGTTTTTCAACATGGACCGATGATTTCCAAATAAAAACTGTCAGAGGGGTCGGCTATTTACTCGAGGCGAAACGCACATGAGGACGCTTTATGTCAAGCTTGTTGTCATGACGATCGGGATCATGATACTCAGCAGTATTCTAGCTTTCCTATTATCCAATACGTATTACCAGCAAAAATTAAAACCGGAAAACGATGAAAAAATTACAACAATCGCTGAATCGATAACGACATATATTGATGAGAATCCGAACATTGATCTGATCGACTATTTGGAGAGCATTGCAGCTGTCGGTTATCAAATGTATTTGGTTGATGACACTCAGGAAGGGAATTTTTACGGAGCGGAATTCAGGGATAAGAATCTTTCGAAACAGACAGTGGAACTTGTTTTAAACGGCGAAGTGTACCACGGCATCCTGGAGTTTCCCCAAGAAACATTTGTGACTGGCTTCTTTGCAAATGAATTGAAGAATACAATCGGTGTCCCGATAACACATGGCGGGAAAAATTATGCGCTCTTCCTAAGACCGGATATTAAATTACTCTTCAATGAAATGCATTTTCTATTTGCCTGGTTGCTTGTATTCACGATTCTGTTAAGTATTATTTTAGTAGCCATCAGCACGAAATATCTAGTTAAGCCAATATCCGAGTTAACGGCGGCAACGAAATTGCTTGCAGAAGCTAATTTTAATGTAGAAGTAGGGACAAACCGGAATGATGAGCTTGGAAAACTTTCACAAAGCTTCGTACAAATGGCGAAAAAATTAGAACAAATGGATGATGTGCGGAAGGAATTCATCTCAAATATTTCCCATGATATCCAGTCTCCTCTATCTAATATTAAAGGTTATACGAATTTGCTGGAAAAAGAAGCGATTAGTGAGGAAGAGAGAGCTGAGTATATTTCCATCATTAATGGGGAGATCAAACGGCTGTCCAGTATGACGGATCAGTTATTACTTCTCGCATCATTGGATCGCAGTGATGATTTGGTAAAGCGGAAAACGTTCAATCTCGCAGAGCAGTTGAAAGAGTTGGTGCGGAACCATCAGTGGCAGGTTAATGAAAAAGGAATCATGCTGGCATATACATTACCGGATATTGAATTGAACGGGGACCCATCCTTATTGAATACGGTTTGGGATAATCTGTTATCAAATGCGATTAAATATAATAAGCCGGATGGAAGCATTAACTTATCCATTGAAGGAAAAGATGAAGCGGTCATTATTCGGTTTGAAGATACCGGAATAGGGCTTGGACATCCAGAAATGGAAAGAGTTTTTGACCGTTTTTACCGGGCCGATACATCGCGGACAAGAACAGTTGAGGGAACAGGACTCGGTTTATCGATTGTCTGGACGATAATTAAATTACATGGTGGCTCGATTCACGTTGACAGCAGAGAAGGGGAGGGGACTGTTTTCACCGTTGAGTTACCTAATCGTATATAATTTCTTTCCAATTCATCCTCTATTCATATTGATTCTGTAGATTATAGAGGAAGTTAAAAAACACCTATATGAATTGGAGAGGATGTAATGAATACTAGATATAGTATATTATTGTTGCGATTCGCAGCTGCTTTTGGTGTAGTTGGAGCGATCCTCGGAGCGCATATGGCTGGAGCAGGTTCGTATGCATTTCGACCGGTTCATGCACATATTTTAGTCGTCGGTTGGCTAAGCCTTTTCGCTTGGGCGGTATATTATAAGGTATTCCAGCCGTCTATCTCAGGCTTGGCAAAAGTCCATGTCTTTAGTGCAATTATTGGATCAGTTGGCCTTTCGGTTGGGATGTGGTTATACATGGTCAAGCCGTTTGAATTACCGGAAGCCGTGCTGCTTATTATTTATATTGGTGGTGGCGTTACATTACTGATTAGTTATATTGTGTTTTTCTTTATGACTCTGTTCGATAAAGGGAAAGCTTAAATATGAAAAACAGAAGCGCAGTTCTTTGAGGAATGAAGGATTCGCACTTCTGTTTTTTTTACTGTCTGTTCTTCAAATTTATACGATATTTATTCCATCACGATCCCAAAATCCCGCAATTCCCTCACAACTCGAGATATTGGCAAGCCAACAACCGTATAATAATCACCGATAATCTGTTTTACAAACATTGCACCTAAGCTCTGAATGCCGTATGCTCCCGCTTTGTCATAAGGATCTTCCGTCGATATATAAGCGTCGATTTCTTCTTCGCTGAGTGGCCAAAATTCTACTCTCGTTCGTTCGACAAATACCTTTTTCTCTTGTAATGAACGGATCATGACACCGGTATAGACATCATGTACTTGACCACTTAGAGTAGAAATCATTTGCTTTGCTTCATTTTGATTGCGGGGCTTTTCAAAAATCGTTTGCTCATAAGAAACGATGGTATCAGCTGATAAGACGATTGTGTTTAGATGTTGAATCGGGATATTTTCACCTTTCCAAATCGCTAGTAGCTTTACTTTCTCGATTGGATCTGTTGTTGTAATCTGTGATTCATCTATATTTGCGCTTTGAACGGTAAAAGGGATATTCATTTGTTGTAATAATTCTTTTCTTCTTGGCGATGATGAGGCTAATATTAGTTTGTTTGCCATTCTAATTCCTCCTGCACGTGTTGGGTATAGTGTAATTATAGGTGAATGGGCACGATTGTCACAATTTATTTGGAGCCTATCAACTGTTTAATTCATCTTACTCAGGTATAATGATGGTTAGAAAAATGTGTGGAGAGGTTATGTAGTAATGAGTAGAATCTTATTTGTTATTATTGTTGTTTCGTTCTTGGATACGTTTATCCAATTGCCGATTATAACGCCATATGCGATGGAGTTAGGAGCATCCCATCTTTTGGTCGGGTCAATTGTTGCTATTTATTCGCTGACCAATATGATCGGTAATATTTTCGGTGGGCATTGGATTGATCGTTATGGAAGGAAAAGAATGCTCTTAACAGGGATGTTTTTCGCGGCAATCATCCTTATCTTTTATCCCCTTGCCCAGTCCGGTTGGCAGCTATTCTTTATTCGCTTCTTCCATGGACTTGCTGGTGGGGTGCTGATCCCGGCAGCTTTTGCATATGTTGGTGACATATCGAAGTCGAAAACACGTGGCAGATCGATGGCATTTACTGGTGCAGCTATCGGGATTGCGGCGATTGCAGGTCCAGCAATTGGCGGAGCGATGGCAGCAAGATCGCAAATAGAATATGTATTTATTTTCGTAGCGATTTTATTTTTCATTAGTACGTTTTTAATTTATCAGTTTATTGAGGAGTCCTATGTGTCTACGGAGAAAGGGAAGTTTTCTTTAAGTGAATTTATGCCGCTCCTAAAGCATCCACTAGTTCTCCAAGCATCACTTGCTGCGTTTGCTTTGATGATCAGTAACGGGACATTGGCATTTGCCTTGCCTTTAAAGGTGAGTGATATGGGACTTACATCTGAAACGACGGGAATGATGTTAAGTACATATGGCATTGTCGCACTTATTGTTTTTCTGACGCCAATCAACCGAATATTTGACCGGATTTCTTCATTATCCCTAGTTATTACTGGAATCATGATTATCGGTTCGGTGCATATTATGCTGAATATCGTAACGATTTACTGGGTGAACATGCTGCTTATGGTCGTTTACGGAATTGGCTTTGCCTTTGTATTCCCGTCGATGAATAAGATTGTTGCAGAGGCTTCATCTAAAGTGGATCGCGGGAAAGCGTACGGAATCTTTTACGCATTCTTTTCCCTTGGGGCCGTTGCAGGCTCGTTCGTTTCCGGGGCGACAGCGGAGACGTTGGGTCTGCCGTTTTTCTCAAGTGCGATTACGATGATGACGGTTGGAGTGATCTTGATATTTATTGCGAGGAAATATCCTGTTAAAGGGAAGTAATAGTTAAAAAGATAAGCAGGCTGCCTTGGTGTAGTCTGCTTTTTTTGCCGTCAAAAAAGAACATCATACCTGTCATATTCTCATTATTAGCGTATAATAAAAACGATAGACGTAGTAGAAAAAAGATGTTTGTCTGTTTTTCAATGAATAAAGGTGGTATAAACTTGAAACTAAAAAAAGTGCTGCCGATTCTTTTTATGATTATGTTCCTTGTGATGGTTGGCTTTGGGATCATCATTCCAGTGCTCCCGTTCTATGCGGAAGAATTAGGTGCCTCGCCAACGGAACTTGGATTATTAATGGCAGTATATTCATTCATGCAATTTTTATTTGCGCCGATGTGGGGAAGAATATCGGACAGGTATGGTAGGAAACCAGTTATTCTTGTAGGGATATTTGGTTTATCGTTATCCTTTTTCCTCATGGCATTATCTACACAAGTATTGATGCTGTTTGCCGCCCGGGTTATCGGTGGAGCGTTATCAGCAGCAAACATGCCGACTGTGATGGCGTATGTTGCAGACATCACAACGGAAGAAGACCGCAGTAAAGGAATGGGGATAATTGGTGCAGCGACAGGACTAGGATTTATTTTCGGTCCAGCGATTGGCGGAGTATTCACGAATATCAACCTGCACGCACCATTTTACATAGCAGGAACATTATCATTCCTGACACTCCTTTTCGTGATGTTTTTCTTGAAAGAGTCCTTGCATTATTCCGAAGCTGGAAAAGCTGGTAGAGACAAGAAACAGCCTTTCCGTAAAGCAATTGCAGGACCGTTTGCGTTGCTCTACTTCTTGCAATTTTTCATTACATTATCGCTTGCTGGGCTGGAGGCAACATTCGCGTATTTCGCAGCGGCTAAAGCAGGGCTTGATGCGGTGAAACTTGGTTATATCTTTATGATAATGGGACTTGCAAGTGCAGCTGTTCAAGGAAATATGGGGAAACTGACGAAAAAATTTGGCGAAGTGCGGATTATCCAATCGGGGATTATCATCTCGGCTATCGGGTTTGCACTGATTTTATTCACACAGAACTTTATCACTGCAGCTATTTTCCTTGCGATATTCGGAGTGGGGAATGGTGTGATTCGCCCAAGTATTTCGTCTCTCTTAACGAAAAAGTCACGTGCGGGTTATGGTAGGACGACAGGTTATCTATCTTCCTTCGATTCCCTTGGAAGAATTATTGGTCCGGTACTCGGCGGAGTTCTATATTCAATTGCGATTGAACTGCCATATATTTCAGGAATTATTTTATCTATCGCAGCATTCTCCCTTGTTAAAGGAGCAGCTCGCGGTCGAATGAGTACTTAATTTATTGGTGCAAACACTAAAAAAAGGAGTCGGAGTCGTACAATGGCAAAGCAAAAATATTATGTCGTTTGGGAAGGCAGGAAGCCCGGAATTTATACAAGCTGGGCAGAATGCCAGAAACAGACGAAGGGTTATAAACAAGCGAAATTCAAATCTTATATGATTCGTAAAGAAGCGGAAAAAGCGTTTGAAGAAGGCTGGAAGAAGAATTGGGGGAGTGGTGGAAATACGGCTGCTGTATCTAGTAAGAGGTCAACGAGCAATGCTTCTTCAAGCACTTCTACAGAAAAAATAGATTATGACAGTATTTCAGTTGATGTTGGTACTCGTGGGAATCCAGGTCCGATTGAGTATCAAGCAGTAGACACACGGACAGGAGAAGTCGTATTTTCTTATGGCCCGATTAAAAAAGGAACGAATAACTTAGGAGAATTCCTGGCAATCGTTCATGCCCTGGCATACTTACAAAAGCAAGGTAGCAATAAGACGATTTATACGGATTCGGTTAATGCGATGAAATGGGTGCGGGAAAAGAAGGTTTCGACAACGCTGAAACGGGATGCATCGACGGAAGAGGTTTGGAATTTGGTTGACCGGGCGCTTCACTGGCTTCATACCCATACGTATGAAAATAAAATTAAGAAATGGGATACGAAGAAGTGGGGCGAGATTAAGGCGGATTATGGGAGGAAATAGAGCGAAATATACCCTTATTAAAAGGGCTAAATTAAATGGAATAGCAGGGCAGTTCAGTTGAAGAAGAATTGAGGAAATAATCTCGATTCTTCTTTTTTGTCTTATACAATATCCTTAATCAAATAAACTTGAATAAGGGAGAGTAAAATGATAAAGTTCATTCAAGTATATATTTGAATAATAATGAGGTGAGGATATGAGTAAAAAAGATACCTGTGAAATCTTTTATTATGACGAAGAAAAGGTTAACCGAATACAGGGGGATTTACAGACAGTAGATATTTCTGGTGCAGCCAAAATGTTTAAAGCAATTGCCGACGAAAATAGGGCAAAAATCACATATGCATTGTGTCAAGAAGAAGAATTATGTGTGTGTGATATAGCGAATATTATTGGGTCAACAATAGCAAATGCTTCTCATCATTTACGAACACTTTATAAGCAGGGTGTTGTGAAGTATCGAAAAGAAGGAAAACTCTCTTTTTATTCGTTGGATGATGAACATATCAAGCAGTTAATGATGATTGCGTTAGCCCACACGCAAGAGGTGAAGGTCAATGCCTGAACAGCTAGTTAAACGATCCGAACAAGAAATGAAAGCATATCGTGTTCAAGGATTTTCTTGTGCAAGTTGTGCAGCTACATTTGAAAGTAACGTTAAAGAATTGCCAGGTGTAAAGGATGCAAAAGTAAACTTTGGAGCATCCAAGGTTTATGTTAAAGGGGAGACAACAATTGAGGATTTAGAAAAGGCCGGATCCTTTGAGAATTTAAAGGTTCGGGATGATAAAGAGAAAAGAGTGGAGCGCAAACCCTTCTGGAAGCAAAAAGAAAACATAAAGGTATATATTTCAGCGGTTTTACTTGTTATTAGTTGGTTTTTAGTACAGGAATACGGAGAAGGGCATATGATTCCAACAGTAGGTTACGCATCCTCGATTTTGATTGGTGGTTATTCGCTATTTATTGCAGGTTTTAAAAACCTAAGCAGATTAAATTTCGATATGAAAACATTAATGACGATTGCGGTTATAGGGGCCGCCATCATCGGTGAATGGGGCGAAGGGGCAACCGTTGTCATTCTTTTTGCTATCACGGAAGCATTAGAGCGTTATTCAATGGATACAGCTCGTAAATCGATTGAATCATTGATGGATATTGCACCAAATGAAGCGTTAATTCGCCGTGGAAATGAAGAAATGATGGTAAACGTGGAAAATATCCTAGTGAACGATATTATGATTGTAAAACCTGGTCAAAAATTGGCTATGGATGGGGTGATTATCAATGGTACTTCTACGTTAAATCAGGCTGCGATTACTGGTGAAAGTGTCCCAGTTATAAAAACAATGAATGATGAAGTATTTGCGGGAACGTTGAATGAAGAGGGGTTACTTGAAGTCAAAGTAACAAAACATGTGGAGGATACCACTTTATCCAAAATTATTCATCTTGTAGAAGAAGCTCAAGCAGAACGAGCACCTGCTCAAGCATTTGTTGATAAATTTGCGAGATATTATACGCCAGCTATTGTTATATTATCTCTACTAGTTGCTGTTGTTCCCCCATTGCTGTTTGGTGGTGTTTGGGCAGAATGGGTTTATCAAGGTTTAGCTGTATTAGTGGTTGGTTGTCCGTGTGCCTTAGTTGTTTCAACCCCTGTTGCCGTCGTTACCGCGATTGGAAATGCTGCGAAGCATGGTGTTTTAATCAAAGGTGGCGTTCATTTAGAAGAATCTGGAGCACTTCAAGCTATCGCCTTTGATAAAACAGGAACATTAACAGAGGGAATACCTGCTGTAACTGACATTGTGACATATGATGAAAATGAAAGTGAATGGATGACTATAACGGCTGCTATTGAAAAAAATTCCCAACATCCATTGGCTTCAGCGATCGTAAGAAAGGCAAAGGAAAAAAGATTAAATTTTAATAATGTAACGGTGGAAGAATTTCATTCCATTACAGGTAAAGGCGTAAAAGCAAAAGTGAACGATGTCATGTACTATGTCGGAAGTCCAAATCTGTTTGAGGAACTGCATGGAAATATCGAAAGCACGATCAAGGAAAAGATTACTCATATGCAAACAGAAGGGAAAACCGTGATGGTGTCAGGAACAGAAAATAAAATCCTTTCGTTGATTGCTGTTGCCGATGAAATAAGAGAATCGTCCAAAGAAGTTATAGGGAAATTGAACAAACTGGGAATAGAAACAGTCATGCTGACAGGAGATAACCAAAGGACGGCAACAGCAATCGGAAAACAAGTTGGAGTTTCTGATATTAAAGCTGATTTACTTCCAGAAGATAAGTTAAATTTAATCAAAGAGCTTCGCGGAAAGCATCAAAATGTGGCAATGGTTGGAGATGGTGTAAACGATGCTCCAGCACTTGCGGCATCAACCGTTGGTGTAGCGATGGGGGGAGCTGGAACAGATACAGCATTAGAAACAGCCGATGTTGCTTTAATGTCCGATGATTTAAGCAAATTGCCATATACAGTTAAATTGAGCCGTAGGGCTTTGGCGATTATCAAACAAAACATCACCTTCTCCTTGGCAATTAAGGCTGCTGCTTTATTGTTGGTTGTTCCTGGTTGGTTAACGCTATGGATAGCGATATTTGCAGATATGGGGGCAACATTGCTTGTGACATTAAATAGTTTACGACTATTAAAGGTAAAAGAGTAAATGCATATCACCAGGGAAAATTTCTCTCCTTCGCGTTTTTTAGGAAAGGCAAGACTTAATTGATGTTATCACGTGTTGCGTAAGAGCACTGTATGAAAACAATTTAAATGAATGGCTGGGAGTGTGGTTTATTTCTGCTCTCAACCATTAAGTTTATTCGTAGTTATTATTTATTTTAAGTTTACCCAAAAATAAAGCTTGAATTGCGGATGAAAATAGGCATTAAAAAATCGTCTAGAGGATTTTCATGAGGAAAACACCAATTAGTGGAAAACGATGGAAAGGTTGTCTCTACTTATGGTACTACTGACAAATAAGGTGGCTAAAAAGAAGGAAGAGGTACTTTCTATTTAAAAAGCCTATATAATCAGATGGCGCATTGAGTTAAAAATAACTATCCATTGTCCTCCCGGGCCATTCATTGTATAATGATGTAATAACAGACTTTTATTTATTATCTGACCATTAAATGTTAGTATTTTTCAAATGTTGGTATAGCATGATTTGCTGGTGGCCAATTTAAAGGGGAGAAGCAAATGGAACAACAGACAACAACGAAGAGTCCAGTAAGGAAAAAAGGAAGATGGAAGAAGATATTACTTATTGGACTATTATTGTTACTAATTATTGGGGTTGGAGTGTTCATATATATACATTCATACATAAATAAATCTTTGCCTCATATCGAAGGTACCATTGCGTTACCGCATTTACAAAATGAAGTTACGGTGATCACGGATGAAAATGGGGTACCCCATATAAGTGCGCAAAATGATCATGATTTATATATCGCTCAGGGCTATGTACAAGCGCAATATCGCTTGTTTCAAATGGACTTGTCACGAAGACAAGCATCTGGAACTTTGAGTGAAGTAGTTGGAGAAAGTGCGATTAATAATGATAAATATTTTCGTGCGCTTGGATTGAGACGGGCAGCTGAAAAATCGTATGATACCTATACAGATGAAGGAATTGAAGTGTTAGAGTTATTTGCAGAAGGTGTGAATGCATATATTAACGAGGCAATAGAAGACGATAAATTACCAATTGAGTATACATTGCTTGGTGTAGAGCCAGAGGAATGGTCGACAATAGATTCCCTTACGATCGGGAAATATATGGCATTCGATTTAGGGGGAAATTGGGAACGACAAGCGTTTAACTATTATTTATTGAATCAGTTCAGAGAGGAAAAAGCCTTGGAGTTATTTCCAGTATATCCCAAGAATAAGCCGACAATCATGGAAGATGGTGAAATTGATATAACGGGTATTATAGAACATGCAGTTATTCCACATGATTTTAATGGAAGTAATAACTGGGTAGTAAGTGGTGAAAAAACAGCTTCAGGTCATCCGTTATTAGCGGATGATCCCCATTTAGGTTTGGCGACACCATCGATTTGGTTGCAGATGCATTTAGAATCAGCTGATGTAAATGTGGGTGGAGTTATTTTTGCAGGTGTACCTGGGATCATCCTTGGTCACAATGAAAATATTGCATGGGGAGTAACGAATGCAAATCCCGACGTTCAGCAGCTTTATATAGAAAAGCGGAATCCAGATAACAAAGAAGAATTTGAGTTTGAAGGAAAATGGGAAAAGGCACTTGTTCATGAGGAGCCAATCAAAGTGAAAGACGGTGAAACGATTGATTTCCAAGTGCTTGAAACACGTCATGGACCAATTATTTCTGAGTTTGCAGAAGATAGTGCGAAAGATACCGTTTTCTCTCTACGCTGGACTGCACTTGATGCAACGACAGAGTTAGAGGCCATCCTAGATATCAATCGGGCAGAGGATTGGGAAACATTTGAAAAAGGGTTAGAAAAATTCATTGTTCCAACGCAGAATTTTGTTTTTGCTGGGAAAGATGGAACCATTGCATACAAAGCAAATGGAAAAATACCAATCTATGAAACGAGTGAAGATGCACTTTTACCACTTCCTGGTTGGGAAGCGAAGTACGAGTGGGAAGACTTTATTCCATTTGCTGAATTACCTCGTATCGTAAATCCGGAGAAAGGCTTTATTGCAACTGCAAATAATAAAATTGCTGGTGAAAGTTACCCCTATCATATTTCCAACGTTTGGGCACAGCCATATCGTTATGAGCGAATCACAGAAGTATTAGAGGCAAGGGACGATTTTACTGTAGAAGACATGCAAAACTTGCAGATGGATGCGATGAATTTACGTGCGCGTGAGTTTGTGCCGCTATTTAATGATGTTCTAACAGGTGTAAACCTTGGCGAAGCGGAAAAAGAGGCTTTGGAGTTTCTACAAAATTGGGATTATAAGGATGGTGTTGAGCTACCCCAGCCTTTGATATTCCATTCCTGGTTTGATGAAATCGATGCAATTTTATATGATGAAATTCCCGAATCGATGATGGAATTTTTTAGTGCGAACGGACAGACAACCGATGAGCTATTACGCAAGAGTATCAATGGTGAAAAATCCATTTGGATAGAAGAAAATGGTGGTTTAGAAAAGGTATTGCAAACATCCTTAACTGCAGCAGTTATGAAATTAGCGGATAAATATAGCGAGGATATGGAAGCCTGGCGGTGGGGAGATTATCATAAAGTACAGTTTTATCATCCGTTATCTAACGTACATCCTATACTAGCCTACTTTTTTAACAGAGAAAAGCCAATTCCAGTTGACGGAAGTGCTGTCACGCCAATGGCAGCAGCATACAAGAAGGAAACTGGAGAAGTAGATCATGGCGCTTCCTGGCGCTTTGTCATCGACATGGATCAGCCTGTCGTCGGATATCATATTGTCGCACCAGGGCAAATGGGACATTTTAGAAGTGAATGGTACCATGATCAAATGAATGATTGGGCAGAAGGGAACTTCCACAGGACAAAAATCAAAGATGCCCAAGGGAATGAAATTTTACTTAAACCAAGTACAGAGTAAGCTTTTATAAGGAACTTCAGGGAAATCCTGAAGTTTCCCTATGATAAATGTTGTTGCCTAATTGCCGCTTTCTATTGGAATGGAGAGCGGCTTTTTATCTCGGGAGAATTTGTAATTAAAGGTAACTTGTTTGTTGAAAGAGATGTAGTTTTATGATATTAAAATTAAAAGAAAGGAGAACCCACTTTTTGTAGATTCTCTAATTTTTATGTAAAGCCCTTTATTGAGAAGCTCCTTATTTATAAGTGGCTGGGAGCGCGTTTGGACTCTGCTCCTAACGATTGAGTTTATCCCGTAAAATCACGCATCAACTGACAATTCATAAATAATCCGATATGTCTTTTTATCACCTGCATCAAGCACAATATTACCAAAATCCGGATGATGAACTGCACCAGGTAATGTTTGCGGCTCGAGTGCAACAGCCATATGCGGGGATAAGGCATGCCCATCATTTACGATTTCCTTTGATTCAGTCGCGTTTAGAGAATAGAAAACAAGTCCATTTCGATCTGAGTGGATGCGAATATATCGTCCATTATCCGAATTCCTTAATACGGCAATCTCTGAATCCGTTACCTTATAAGGGTCATCAAAGCCAGATGCTCCAATTTGTTTGACAGACTCTAATTTTTCTAAGAGACTACTTTCCTTGTTAAAGTCATAAGCTGTGCCCGAAATATTTAGTAGTTTACCAGTTGGGATTTGGTTCTTATCAAGCTCCACCGTCTCACGCGCAGGAATGCTTAATAGATGACTTTTGAGTCCAGCTGTTTTATTATCGTTTAAATTAAAATAATTATGGGTAGTCGGATTGAACAAGGTCGCCATTTCGGATTGGTTTTCACCGGTAAACTCAATTTGTAACTGATTTCCGGAAATCCAAGTGTATGAAATGGACGCAGCGAGTTCAGCGGGGAAGCCGTCCATCTCAGGATCAATGGTTTTCGTGAAAACTATGCCATTCTCAAGTTCGGAAACGTCCCACCATAAGCTATGGAATCCATTGTTGCCACCATGTAATGTGTTATTACCTTCATTTTGCGGCAATTGAATATATTCATTATTAAACTGGAAAGCTCCATCTTTAATTCTTCCGCCGACCCTGCCGATTGCTTTACCAAAGAAGTACGTCTGATCTGTTATAAAATCCTCCGGGTCATTGAAGCTAAGTAAAATATTACTAGTCTTGCCGTCTTTATCTGGCATTGTTAGCGACGTTAATGCAGCGCCGACATTAAGACAGGAAAAGGAATAACCATTTCCTTTGTCCACCGTATATTTCATTAAGGGAATGTCTGTCTGAGCGTTTAATTTTTCTTTTGTAATTGTCACCATTATGAGCACCAACTTTCTAGATTGAGTAAACCGGTTACAATGCAATTGTATCACTTATACGTATGAAAGTCAATTACCTTTGACTTATACGGACAAGTGATATAAGATGAGGGTAGTTAATAATTCTGTAAGGGGATGAGTCTCGATGTTGGAAAAATTGAAACAAGAAGTCTATGAAGCGAATATGTTACTGCCAAAATATAATCTTGTAACGTTCACATGGGGAAATGTCAGCGGGATTGATCGGGAAAAAAATCTCGTCGTCATTAAGCCGAGCGGTGTGGCCTATAAGGAACTAACATCAGAGCAAATGGTTGTTCTTGATTTGGAAGGGAATATTGTGGAAGGTGATTTAAATCCATCGAGTGACACAGCAACTCATCTTGTATTATATAAACATTTTCCAGAAATCCAAGGAGTCGTTCATACCCACTCGCCATGGGCAGTGACATTTGCGCAAGCCGGCCTTGATGTACCAGCTGCTGGCACGACACATGCGGATACATTTTATGGTCCGGTTCCAGTTACGAGAAAAATGAAGGAATCGGAAGTAGTCCATGATTATGAGAAGCAGACGGGTGACGTAATTGTCGAGACTTTTGAAGAAAGAAAAATTAATCCGTTAGAAGTACCAGCAGTTCTCGTCAACGATCACGGTCCATTTACATGGGGTAAATCAGCAGAGGATGCGGTCCATAATGCAGTTGTTTTAGAAGAGGTATCCAAGATGGCGTATCATACATTGCAATTGAACCCCCATCAGATCGACATGGATTCCTACCTATTAGATAAACATTATTTAAGAAAACATGGAAAAAATGCTTATTATGGACAAAATAAATGATAACTTGAATAAAACGCTGCTGTTTTGAAGAGTGTATCAATTACTTCTTCAAGGCAGCGTTTTTTCTTTGTGATATAATAAATTTGTCATGATATAAAAGGGGATCTAGCCATGGTTAAAAAATATGAACGAATTAAAATAGATATAAGTGAGAAGATCTTATCGGGTACTTATCAGGTGAGTGATAAGTTACCGACGGAATCAGAATTAATGGAAATGTATGAAGTAAGCCGCTTCACGGTGCGCCGGGCAATTGATGAGCTGGAGAAGGATAATTACGTTTACCGGATTCAAGGTGCCGGGATATTTGTAAATGACTGGAAAAGTAAACCGAAGCAGCAAATTCAAAATAAAACGATAGGGCTCATATCAACACATATAACGGATTATATTTTCCCGAATATCATCAGCGGCATCGATAATTATATCTCCGCATACGGTTACTCGATACTTATTGCCGATACTCAGAACAATCCAGAGAAAGAACGGAAAAGTTTAACGAATCTGACAGCCAACCAATTGTCAGGATTTATTATCGAGCCGACAAAGAGTGCGAGAAATAATCTCAATAAAAATATGTACGATAATATAAAAGCGATGGGTATCCCGATGTTATCGATCAACGCGACGTACGATGATCTCGATATTCCGTATTTAGTGATGGATGATGTGAAAACAGGGGAGATGGCGACCAATTACTTAATTTCTAAAGGTCATCAGCAGATTGTAGGAATATTCAAGGTTGATGATAAGCAAGGGGTTGACCGGATGAATGGCTTTATCAAAGCTTATCAGGACCATCCGGAAATCTCGAATATGGGCGATATGATGATGTACCAGACAGAGGAAAAAATAGATAATATCTTCAAAAAGCTGCACACGATGCTGACGCGTTCTAAATATGCTCCAACGGCAATCGTTTGTTACCATGATCAGCTGGCAATTCAAATTATGAATTTCGCAAAAGAGATTGGCTTAAAAATCCCAGAAGATATTTCGATTATTGGCGTGGATGATTACCCGTTTTCCAAATACACGAATCCAAGCTTGACGACGATTCGCCATCCTCAGGAAAAGATGGGATTTGATGCAGGGAAAATGATTATTGATATGATTAATAAACAGGAAGTCCGTTCCAAAGTTTATGAGCCGGAGTTGATCGAACGCGATTCCGTTCTAGAATTAGAGGTAGTTAACGGTTCTCTTCAGGAAAAGAAGGGATAGTAAAGTGAAACTTCATTCAGTGGGGAATTCCTTACCCCCCACTGAATGTTAGTTGAACAGAATCAGGTATTTACGGACTGTATATCCCCCACCTTCACATATTGGGCTTCCCTCGTGTTTAGAAGTGGGGGGTATTACAGACCGTTAATGCGTGATAAAAAGTCCGAATGATTCAGCCTTACCTTATACTCTAAGGGAGGAGGGAAGATCATTCGGATTTTTCATGGATTAAATATGTTCAATTGCCGCTAATTCAACTGGTAGTCCGGCCCTATATTTCGTAATGAATTGCTCGTAACCTTCCACCCCCGCAGGTTCTGGGCTTAATGTAGAACTTTGCGGGTCAGTAAATACGTATTGGTCAAGGAAATCCTCTAAACTGATTTCCTTATTTCCTTGCTTCACGTAAGCTGCAAGTACTGCCATACCCCAAGCACCGCCTTCACTAGCCGTTTTCATAACCGTAATCGGTATATTTAGTGCATTGGAGAGGATTTGTTGGGCGATGACAGGTGTTTTAAATAGGCCGCCTTGTGCGATTAAAACATTTGTCTCGATTTTTTCTTCATTAATTAAAATATCCATTCCAATTTTCAGTGGAGCAAATGCTGCATACAACTGCGTAAGGAAGAAGTTAGCGAGTGTGAAGGAACTATTGACATCTCTTACGAATAGAGGGCGTCCTTCTGGCATTTTCGTGATATTTTCACCAGATAAATAACTATAATTGACTAATCCGCCAGCATCCGGTTCTGATCTTGTTGTTGAGTGGAATAGGATTTCAAATAAGCGGCCTTCATCAAGGTTAACGCCAAGACGTTCAGCGAATTCTTGAAAGATACCAGCCCAAGCATTAATATCGGAAGAGCAATTATTCGTATGGACCATCGCAACAGGCTCATTATTTGGTGTTGTCACGAGATCGATGTCTTTATAGACTTTCTGTAATGGTTTATCAAGGACAAGCATGGAAAAGGCAGAAGTCCCGACGGAAATATTTCCAGTTCGTCTCCGAACACTATTCGTACTAACCATTCCAGTTCCCGCATCCCCTTCAGGAGGAGCCATGATACTACCGGCTTGAAGGTTTCCGTTTATATCTAGTAATCTGGCACCAGCTTCTGATAATGTGCCTGCATGATCCCCTGCTTGTAATACTTTTGGGAGGATATCAAGAAGGTTCCAGTCGTATTGAGAGACATTTTCCAGGTTTTCAAACAGCTTTATATGCTTATCGGAATAAGAACCCGATTCTTCAATTGGGAACATGCCGGAAGCATCACCTACACCTAACACTTTTTCTCCAGATAACTTCCAGTGGACATAACCTGCAAGTGTTGTAATGAAATCAACCTCACGTACATGCTCTTCTTGATCAAGGATTGCTTGATATAGATGGGCAATACTCCAGCGCTCCGGAATATTGAATTGGAATAGTTCGGTCAAGTCATGTGCCGCCTGTCCTGTCGTATTATTCCGCCATGTACGGAACGGTGTTAGTAATTCATCATTTTTTGAGAAGGGTAAGTAGCCGTGCATCATGGCACTTACCCCAATGGAACGAATATTTGAAAGTGTTGTGTGATATTTACTTTCTACGTCAGCAGCTAGTTGAAGATAACTGCTTTGAATCCCTTTCCAAACATCTTCAAGGGAATAGGTCCACATGCCATTTTCGAATTTATTTTCCCAGGCATAGTTTCCAGCAGCAATCGTATTGAAATCGTTGTCAATTAGGACAGCTTTGATTCTCGTAGAACCTAATTCAATCCCGAGATATACATCGCCTTGCTGAATCGCTGTGGACGTCTCTGTAAGATTCATAAAAATTACCTCCAAAATCTATTATTCTGGTTCTCTCTTCATTTTAGGCTGTTTTATTATTCTTTGCCAATCCTTTCATTTCACCGATTTTCTCAATTTCTTCTAATGTGCGGCCGCGAGTTTCTGGTACACGGATACGGATAAAGCCGACTCCGAGTAGACAAATGATACCAAAGATAGCGAATACAGCTTCCTGTGCCATCGATGCAGTCATAATCGGAAAGAGCAATCCGACTAGGAAAGATCCTATCCAGTTAAAGGATGAAGCCAAACCGGATGCACGTCCGCGGATGAGCAGCGGGAAGATTTCTCCGACAATTACCCACGTTAAAGGTGCCCATGTAAAGGAATAGAATGCGACATAAATACTTAGGAACACAACAATCATCATCGGGTTCGCATCTGGAACAATGGAATTGATAATCGCCGGGAAGATAAAGGAAAGCCCCATTACTGTACCCCCGAGGGTCAACAATGTCCGACGCTTAAATTTATCCGCAATGACAAGGAACACTAAGGAACCTATTACTAGAATGATACCTTGGATAATCGGCCACAGCAATGCAGAGCTTGCTGCTTGTCCAGTAGCTGATTCTACGATTAATGGGATATAGTAGAATATCGCGTTAGCTCCTTGGAACTGCTGGAAGGCTGCGACACCGACACCGGCAATAACTAAATAGCGATATTTACTATTTAATAAAGCACCCCAAGAAACTTTCTGATTTTCTTGCTTACTGCTCTCTTGAATTTCTTTGATTTCGGTTTCAATTGCTTCTTTATTTGGGCGAATATAGCTTAGTACCTGACGAGCTTCGCCAATCTTATTATTTTTAATAAGGAAACGAGGCGATTCCGGTAACTTTAATACACCGAGAAACAGAATGATAGCTGGTACCGCTGCCATCGCAAGCATAGAGCGCCAAGCCATCGTCGTTGGTAATCCGCTTAGTAAAAAGTCAACAACATAGGACAGTAACATCCCGGAAACAATCATTGTCTGGTTTATCCCAGATAAGCGTCCCCGTAACTTGGCTGGAGCCATCTCTGACATATAGGCCGGAACAAGTGCAGATGCTGCACCAACGGCAAGACCGAGAAAGACCCGAACGATAATTAAGAAGATATCACCATTAGACGGTGCAATTCCCGAAAGGATTGATCCAATAACGAAGATAATCGCAGAAGCTAGAATCATCTTCCGGCGCCCGAAACGGTCCGAAAGTTGTCCTGCAAGAGCACCACCGAAGATTGCCCCTAACATAATAGAAGAAGTTATCAAGCCAATTGTTGCCGCATTTTGCAGTCCCCAATCTTGCTGCAGGAATGGAAGCGCTCCTGTCATAACACCAATATCATAACCGAATAATATTCCTCCAAAAGCTCCAAAGAAATAGATAAACTTATGAGAAATCTTTTTTTCTTTTACCAATTAAATTCCCTCCCTAGGTGTAGAACATTTCTCGAAAATAACTTCTTTAAAATCGTAAAGGCTTACAAACAAGAACGTAATGAGAGTACTAGCAAGTGAATGGAATTATTTATCAGTACAACTATGTTAAAAAATATGAATTAATTGCGTATAACTAATGTACCTCCTCTTTTATATGGTTACTTTCAGCTGGAAGTAAAGGCTTTCACAAATAAATAATATCATTATTGTACAGACAAATCAACTAAAATATTTTTGTTCGTATAAATAGTGTAGTGTCATATGCTTTGGAACACGTGGATTTATTAAGGGTTCTATTGTTTTACAGAGATGATTCACCTATCTTTTATACGTATAAATAAACTTATTATTGACTTGTGCGTATCATTAATATACAATACAAGTTGTAAGCGATTTACAAAATATTAAACGTACAGTACTGTAAAGAGATTCAAACCATGTGAATGGAGCAGGGGAAACTTAAGATATTTAATTCAAGGAGGTCTTTATTATGTTGGAAATAAATCAATATGAATTTTGGTTCATTGTAGGAAGTCAGCATTTATATGGGGAAGAAGCATTGAATGCCGTTAAGGAAAACGCGGTAGAAATCATGAATGAATTAAATGAAAAGGGTAATTTCCCTTATCCGATTGTATTTAAAACAGTTGCGACGACTGCCGATAGCATCACAGAGGTTATGAAGGAAATTAACTATAATGATCGTGTTGCTGGTGTTATTACGTGGATGCATACATTCTCTCCAGCGAAAAACTGGATCAGAGGGACGAAGCTACTTCAAAAGCCGTTGCTCCATTTGAATACACAGTTAGCGAATAATATTCCATGGAAAGACATTGATATGGACTATATGAACCTACACCAAAGTGCACACGGGGATAGAGAGTATGGTTACATTAATGCTCGTTTGAAGAAAAATAATAAAATTGTTGTCGGCCACTGGAAAGATGAAGATGTTCAGAAGGAAATTAAACAGTGGATGGATGTTGCTGTTGCTTATAATGAAAGCTTCAACATTAAAGTTGCTAGATTCGGTGACAATATGCGTAATGTGGCTGTTACGGACGGGGATAAGATTGAAGCACAAATTCAATTCGGTTGGACAGTCGATTACTTCGGTATTGGTGATTTAGTCGCTGAAATGAATGAAGTGACGGATGAAGCGATTGATGAGGTTTATAAAGAGTGTGAAGAGAAATACGAATTTGTAGTAGGTGAAAATGATCCAGCATTTTTCGAAAACCAAGTGAAAGAACAAATTAGGATTGAAATCGCATTGAAGAGATTTTTAGAGCGCGGTGGTTATACTGCATTCACGACGAACTTCGAGGATCTATGGGGTATGAAGCAGCTCCCTGGTATGGCTGTACAGCGTCTGAATGAAGCTGGGTTTGGTTTTGCTGGTGAAGGTGACTGGAAAACAGCAGCACTTGACCGTTTAATTAAGATTATGACTCATAACAAGTTGACAGGCTTTATGGAAGATTATACGTACAACTTAGTGAAAGGTGAGGAAGCGATTCTAGGCTCGCATATGCTTGAAGTTGATCCGACCTTAGCAAGCACGAAGCCACGTGTGGAAGTTCACCCACTAGGTATTGGTGATAAGGAAGACCCTGCACGCTTAGTGTTTGATGGAGTGGAAGGAGAAGGTGTGAACTTGACTGTTTCCGACTTTGGTGATCATTTCCGAATGGTAATGTACGAAGTAGAAGGAAGTATCCCAGCGGAACCTGCCCCGCATCTTCCGGTCGCTCGTCAAATGGTGACTATAAATGCCGGATTCCAGCATGGCGTGGAAAAATGGGTTGAATATGGTGGAGGTCACCATACAGTTCTATCATTTGCAGTTACAGCTAAACAAATAGAAGATTTAGCGAAAATGTTCGGATTGGAATGTGTAACAATCCGATAAAGTAAAACTTCAATCAGCGGGGCGCTTTATCCCCGCTGATTGTTAGTTGAACGGACATAAGGTATTAATGCGGACTGGGACATGGGGTCAGAGCATTTGTCCCAGGGACAAACGATCTGACCCCACGCTCCACTTGCAGATTATTCCTATAAATGATACACTACAAGTGATTATTTGAAATGGAGGTGGTTAAGGATGTTGAATCAGGCTGTTTTAGGGCACGGTTATGTATTGGATTTTCTGTATTTTTGCCGTGCAAAATTTGCAGGTTTAGTTGTTAACGGGATAAGTATGCCCTTTTTTAACAACTAAATAGCAAACTAAAACAGTGAAACATTCTTAACCCGCAGGCGGTATAATACGTAGGCAAAGAGTGCATTTTCATGCTCTCTTTTTTCATATAGTGAAGTGGTCGCACTTCTATAAGTCATGGGGAGAGTTGTCTTCTCATGGCTTTTTTATGTTTAAGAAGGATTGGGACATGGGGTCAGAGCATTTGTCCCAAACGAGCGGTCGCTCGGGACAAATGCTCTGACCCCGCGTCCCATTACGAGGAGGAAGGAAAATGATTATTTGCAGTGTGAATCATATCGCAAAAATGTATGGTGGAAATATGGTTTTTGAAGATATTACATTTGAAATAAAAGAAAAAGAACGGCTTGCTTTAGTAGGAAGAAATGGAAGTGGAAAGACGACTCTACTTCGGTTGTTAGCTGGTGAGGAGTTAGCTGACGAAGGAAAAATTCACTGGAAAAAAGGTGCTTCCAGAGGGATTTTGCGGCAGATTCCGGAAGGGGTGGAAGGTACTGGTAGAGATGTTTTAAAGCATGCCTTTTTTGAACTGACTAAGATCGCACAGAAGATGGAAAAGCTTGAACGTGATATGGCTATTGAGGTGGATGCAAAAAGGTTAGAAAAATTAGTATCCGAATATGGTACGTTACAAGAAATATTTACTGTAAAAGGCGGTTATGAAATGGAGGCGGAGATCGAGAAAATTATCCATGGACTAAATATGGAATCTTTCATTCAGCAACCATTTCGTGAGCTTAGCGGAGGAGAGAAGACAAAGGTAGGGTTAGGTCAACTGCTGTTGAAACAACCGGACTTGTTACTGTTAGATGAACCGACGAATCATCTTGATCTCATGGCTGTTGAGTGGTTGGAGAGCTTTTTGCAAGATTACGAGGGGACAGTTCTTGTGATCTCCCATGATCGTTATTTTCTCGATGAAGTAGTAGATAAAGTGATGGATTTGGAGGACGGGGAACTGACGATGTATCACACGAATTTTACCGGATATGTAAAGGAAAAAGAGAAGCGACTATTGCAAGCTTTTCAGGATTATGAGGAGCAACAGAAGAAAATAAAGAAAATGAAGGAGGCGATTAAACGGTTGCGGGAATGGGCGAACCGTGCGAATCCTCCAAATGCAGACCTTCACCGGAGAGCTCGTAATATGGAGAGAGCCTTGGAAAGAATGGATAAATTGAATAGGCCAGTATTAGAGCGGAAGAAGATGGGGCTTGAAATGGAAGCTGGAGAAAGGAGTGGAAAGGATGTTATCCAGCTACGCGATGTCAAGAAAAGTTTTTCAGGAAAACAATTATTTGCGGACATCTCGATGCATCTTGTCTACCAAGAGCGAGCTGCAATAATTGGGGAGAATGGGAGTGGAAAGTCAACACTTCTGAAGCTGATATTAGGTGAAATAGCTGCAGATGGAGGAGAAATACGAATAGGGAGCAACGTCAAAATTGGCTATCTGTCTCAGCATGTATTTCAAGAAGCTAAGAATGAAACGGTGATTGAAGCTTTTCGTAATAAGGTGAGGGTAACGGAAGGAGAAGCAAGAAACATTTTAGCGAAGTTCATGTTTTATGGTTATGCCGTCTTTCAAAAGGTTTCCGGTTTGAGTGGTGGGGAGCGGATGCGTCTAAGACTTGCGGAACTGATGTATCAGGATGTGAATCTCTTAATTTTGGATGAACCGACAAACCACTTGGATATTGATTCCCGGGAAGTGTTGGAGGAAGCGTTGGATGATTTTAACGGAACGATCTTGGCTGTATCCCATGACCGGTATTTTCTTAATCGCTTGTTTGAGAAAATATATTGGATGAAAGATGGAACTCTTCATGCGTTTAATGGGAGTTATTCCTGGGCGAAGGAGAAAATGGAGGAGACTAGAGAGCGACAAGCGGAAAAGAAGGAGCTTGATAGAAAACAAGAACACTCCCTTTTCGAAAAAAAGCCTCGTGAGAAAAAACATAACGAAAACAAGATAGAGAAAGAACTAAATCTTCTGGAGGGAAGAATTATAGAACTAGAAAAGAAACTATCAGAAACTCAAGACTTGGACTTATTACAGCAACTATATGAGGAAAAAGAAGAACTAGAAGAGAAATGGCAAGCACTTATTGAAAAATTAGACTAATCGGTAGGTGGGACATGGGGTCAGAGTAAATGTCCCAAACGAGCGGTCGTTCGGGACATTTACTCTGACCCCAGTGTCCCACTTTTAAGGGAGGAATATGAAAATGGAAAATAAATCATTGATTAAGATGTGGCAGGAGTATCAGGATAGGTTTGGAGATGTAGCTAGCGAGTATGAGGCATGGGCTTTCGGGAATTCCAAGGAGATGGCAGATGAACTTGCTGATCTTGTGTTGGCTGGAGTTAAAACGGCAACTAGTTCCCTTTATCTATTCTATGAATTGGAGAATGAAACTTTACCGTACGTTGGGCTGCATAATATTATTCTGAACGGTAAGGGAGAAGCGGTTGCGATCATCGAAACAACTTCAGTCCAGATTACTCCTTATGATGAAGTTACAGAAGAACATGCATATCTGGAAGGGGAGGGGGATCGTTCTTTAGCTTATTGGCAGAAAGTACATGAAGATTTTTTCAAAAAAGAACTTCGAGAGATAAATAGAGATTTTACAGAAGATAAGCTCGTCGTTTGTGAGAAGTTTAAGTTGGTATATAAGAATGGAGAAATTTGTTAAAGGGGAGAAATTCAAGGTCAAATTGATGCTGGCTTTGCTATTATTGGTTTTTACGAAGATGATTTCGGCGGGAAGCGGATGCTAGATAAGTATATTAAAACATTTATCACGTATTAGCGGTCTGTAATCCCCCTCCTCTAAACATGAGGGAAGCCCAATATGTGAAGGGCGGGAATAAACAGTCCGTAAATCCCTGATTCTGTTCAACTAACATTCAGTGGGAAGGTAAGGATCCCCCCACTGAATGAGTTTCACTTTATCGCTACACGTGCGGTTAAAATTGATCAAATGGAAATTTTACCTAAATAACTATTAAACGGGCCAAATCCAGTTCAATTTGACCCGTTTAAAGATTTTTAGAATTTATTTCTCATCGTTCTCATACGATAAGCGGACTTTCGTTCTTGTGTATTTGCCTCTCTGGGTGTTGGAACGGTGGAGTAAATGAACAGGCAAACGAAAATAGTTAGATTACCAGCCCACGTCATTTCAAGGTGGGGGAATAATAATTTAAGTGCGATTGGATATAGAATGAGCAAGAGACTTGTTGCCATTAATTGACAAGCTGTTCCGATAATTTTGTTTTCTAAGCGTTTATGACTGCGCCGGTAGGGTACAATCTGCCGAATTGTTCTTGCAATACGGATGAAAAAGGCTGTTAATCTAGTTTTTACGAGAAATCGTAAGGCAATAAAATATAAAATGATGTACATTATCCCGTATGTTAAAGAGAATTCCAATAACGCAAAGTCCTGTGATGTAAGTAAATGAACGCCTTCACCGTTTGCGAAGAATTGCGGCGTGCCAAATAAATAAGGATGAATGAAAATGATGATTCCGACGAGCAAACTAACCGCTGCTGTAAATACTCCAAGCATGAAAATGTGCAGACTGATGAGCAAAACTTTCCCAAGAAACTTAAATAGGGAAGAAAGTACACTGGATTTCCTCACCAATGAAATAATAATTGCTAAAACAATAATAACGAAAAAGAAAATCCCATAATTAATTAAAGCTTCAACCAAACCCCTCACCCCTTTCCTATGATTTAACTACACTATCAAAAAAATATCAAAGGGCCTATCCTCCTATTTTTGGGTGCTAGGGTCGGCGGGACAAGGGGTCAGAGCAACTGTCCCAAACGAGCGGTCGCTCGGGACAAATGCTCTGACCCCCTGTCCCGCTAAAGCATGATGCCGCCGTCGACGTGGAGGGCGTGGCCGTTTATGTAGTCGGATTCGTTGGATGCTAGGAAGAGATAGGCATTAGCAATGTCTTCTGGTTTACCAAACCGCTGTTGGGGAATTTGCGCTTTCATTTGTTCAATAACCTTCTCAGGTACTGATGTAACCATACTTGTTTCTGTAAATCCAGGTACGACTGCATTTACATTAATTCCTTTTCTCGCCAGTTCTTTCGCCCAGCTTTTGGTCATGCCGATGATGCCGGCTTTTGCAGCGGCATAATTTGTTTGTCCAACATTACCATACACACCAGAAACAGAGGATGTACTTATAATTTTTCCACTACCTTGTTTAATCATGTATGGGATAACTGCTTTGGTACACTGGAATACTCCAGTTAAGTTCACATTGATGACTTGCTGGAATTCTTCGACACTCATTTTGGTAAGCATTGCATCCCTTGTGATGCCTGCATTATTAACTAAAATATCAATCCGGCCATACTCTTGAATAGTCTCATCCGCAAGCTGCTTGCAACTATCCCAGTCAGCAACATTAACTTGGATGAAGCGGCAATCCACTCCTTCTTCTTGCAATATTTTCTCTTGTTGTTTTCCTGTATTCTCATCAAAGTCTGCAATCACTACCTTTGCATCTTCCTTCGCAAAAACGCGAACTGCTGCAAGCCCAATACCATTCGCAGCCCCTGTAATAATTGCAACCTTCCCATCTAATCTCCCCATCTCAAAAACTCCTTTCCGAATTATTTAATATTTTCTATCATTTTAACATAGAAAAAGAAAATCGGGACACTGGGGTCAGAGCATTTGTCCCAATCAACTGGGACAAGTGCTCTGACCCCAATGTCCCAGCCCCTCGGTTAGTTTTCTGTTCGTTCTGGTTTTGAGGTTAGTTCAAATAATCCTGCTTCTTTGGCGGTGATGAATGCAATGTAAACAAATGGTCCGAAGATGAGTCCGAGTACACCGCCCAGTACATACCCGAAGTACATGGAGAGTACGGTTGGAAGGGCAGCGAGACCAATAGAATCTCCCAACACTTTTGGTTCGATTGCTCGGCGTAACACGAGTAGAATGACGGTAAGGATAATCAATTGAATCCCCATAAATGTTTTCCCGAGAATAAAGGCGAGTAGTGCCCAGGGGACAAGTACAAGTGCCGGCCCGACGTATAATGGAATGATATCGACAATCCAGATAATGAAAGACATGACCAAGGCGGGCCCAGGAGCAATAAACTTAAGGCTAATGAAGCAAAAAATAAATACCCCGATACTTAAGATGAGTTGTGCTTTCCAATATCCGAGGAAGACTTCACCCATACGTTTGGAAATGAACTGCAGCTTAGCGGCAAGGTCAGAACGGAACCAGCTCCAGAAAATCTTTTTCACTCTTGGTAATTCCAGACTGAATAAAAATAGAGCAATCAAGAAGAATAAGGAGACAAAAATTAAGTTTGGAATCGCCGCTACAATATTTTGTACAAAAGACCCGATTCCAGTAATAATAGAGGTCGTAATACTTAACGCTGTCTGCATGAAATCAGAAGATAATGCTTCTAGTTCTTCAATAATGACATCCGCCATTGGAACTTCTTGGAGAAAATCATAGAACTTTTCAATATTGTTTTCGATAAAATGCTGAACTTCGATGGCATAGCGCGGGATTTGAAAAGCCCATCCATAAAGGATGTCAAAAATGACAACGACTGTAATATAAATGATTAAGCCGCTAATGATCAGAAAGGATAGAAAGGTAATCAAAACAGGTAAGATTCTTTTCTTCCATTTGAATTTGCGCATCATTAGCCGAACGAATGGTTCAAAAACTAGTGCGAGCAATAGTGCAAGTAGGATGGGGAAAATTTGTGAGAAATAAAAATATGTAAGGAGGCCCCCAACAACAATAAGTACTCCGATGATAATTCGTTTGATAATTACATTTGACGTGCTCATTTATAAGCAGCTCACCTTTCAAGTATAAAGATAGAATAATAGATTAAGATAAAAGTTCGGTAAAAGATACAACTATTATAACAGGTTAGAAGGGGAAACACCCATTCAATTGCTAGGAAATTTAGGGACATTGGGGTCAGAGCATTTGTCCCAGTGGGACAAATGCTCTGACCCCACGTCCCATCCCGCGATCACAATTCTAATTTTTCTCGTTCTTCTGTTGTGAAAATCCGTGATCTTGTCAAAAATCGCTTCCCTTCTGGACCTTCCACGGAAAACATCCCACCTCTTCCATCTACCACATCAATGATAAGCTGGGTATGTTTCCAGTATTCATATTGATCTTTGGACATGTAAAAAGGCGTATCGCCAATTTCTCCTAGTAACATATCCGATTCACCGGTTCTGAATTCATCACGTGGATAGCACATTGGGGAACTTCCGTCACAGCAACCTCCGGATTGATGAAACATGAGCGGGCCATGGATTGTTTTCAATTTTTCTAGTAATTGAAGTGTACTTTCCGTCGCAACAACACGTTGTACCATCAAAAAATCCCTCCTTATTTTAATCTATGTAAAAAGGAAGCTAATCAATACAGGCGATTAGCTTCCTTGCAGATGAAAGTTAGAATAAACCGGTAGGGCCTTCACTATAACTGATTAATAAGTTTTTCGTTTGCTGGTAATGGGCGAGCATCGTCTGGTGATTCTCCCGGCCGATTCCGGACTTTTTATATCCGCCAAATGCAGCATGGGCAGGATATTGATGATACGTATTCGTCCAAACTCTTCCTGCTTGAATCTCCCGACCAAAGCGGTAAGCAGTATTAATATTCCGCGTCCAGACACCAGCACCTAGACCGTAGAGTGTATCATTCGCGATCTCCAGCGCTTCTTCCTTATCCTTGAAGGTTGTGACAGACAGGACCGGACCGAAAATTTCTTCCTGGAAAATCCGCATTTTGTTATGTCCTTTAAAGATAGTCGGTTCCACATAGTAACCGTTCGAAAGCTCTCCGTCCAGTTTATTTACATTCCCTCCGATTAACACTTCCGCGCCTTCTTGTTTTCCGATATCAAGGTAGGAAATAATTTTCTCTAGTTGTTCGGTTGAGGCTTGTGCACCCATCATTGTGGTCGTATCGAGCGGATGACCGATTTTAATTTCTTTAACTCGTGCGAGTGCCCGTGCCATAAATTCATCGTATATGGACTCATGAATCAAGGCACGAGAAGGACAGGTACACACTTCACCTTGATTTAAGGCGAACATTGTCAAGCCTTCCACCGCTTTATCGAGAAAACCATCATCTTTGTCCAAAACGTCTTCAAAAAAGATATTTGGTGACTTTCCTCCAAGCTCCAATGTTACCGGGATAATATTTTCAGATGCATATTGCATAATCAAGCGGCCGGTTGTTGTTTCGCCGGTAAAAGCAACTTTATCAATCCCCGGATTTGTTGCAAGTGGCTTTCCAGCTTCGACTCCGAATCCATTCACGACATTCAATACACCAGGAGGAAGCAAGTCATGAATCAACTCCAAGAGCACATGAATCGATGCTGGTGTTTGTTCAGCAGGCTTTAAAACGACACAGTTACCAGTAGCAAGCGCTGGTGCAAGCTTCCACGTCGCCATTAACAGTGGGAAGTTCCACGGAATAATCTGTCCGACGACACCGAGCGGCTCATGGAAGTGATAAGCAACCGTGTCATGATCGATTTGGCTGATGCCACCTTCTTGTGCACGGATGACACCGGCAAAATAGCGGAAGTGATCGATGGCTAAAGGCAAGTCAGCTGCGAGGGGCTCGCGAATTGCTTTTCCGTTATCCCAAGTTTCCGCAACGGCGAGCATTTCCATATTGTTCTCTATGCGATTTGCAATTTCATTTAAAATGTTTGCCCGCTCCGTAACCGAAGTTTTTCCCCAGGCTTCCTTCGCTTCATTGGCTGCATCGACTGCTAACTGGATATCTTCTTTTGTTGAACGGGCGATTTCACAGAATGCTTTACCAGTTACCGGACTGACATTTTCAAAATATAATCCCTTGACTGGTGGACGATATTCTCCTCCAATGAAGTTATCGTAACGGTCCTTAAATGTAATCACTGCACCTTCTATATTTGGGTTTTTATACCTCATATTAAAATCCCTCTCCTTTAATAATTTTTGCCATGTTGACTATAGGTTTGTCCTAATAAAACATATGCAAGTAGGAGAGGGAAAATGACTGGGACGGGACATGGGGTCAGAGCATTTGTCCCAGTGGGACAGATACTCTGACCCCATGTCCCGCTTTTAACCATCTAATTTTTCTTTTAATATGACTGCTTGGTTTTCTTTTTCATTTTTTGCTGCGAAGAGGAGAGTGACTTGGTTGGCATCAGCTGCTATTTTCTTTAATTCATCAAGCGCTTCTTTTTGTTCGCCGGATTTTAATTCTTTTAAGTACTTTTCTTTAAATTGTTTAAAGCTCATTTCATCATGATGAAATGATTTTCGTAATTCATCTGTCGGACCAATTTCTTTTAGCCAGTGATCGAGTTTCGCTTTTTCCTTCGATACCCCTCTTGGCCAGAGACGGTCAACGAGAATGCGTACCCCGTCTGCTTTTGCGGATTCATCATAAATTCGTTTCAGTTTAATCTTCAAGAAAATCCTTCCCTTCCAATATCTAATGTACCCAGGTATGCAAGAAAGAAATCTTCTTACCTGTTTTAAATTGAAAAAATTCCCAAACTCTAGGCAGGTCTGTTAAAATGATATTATTTAATTGTAGTATCCGGAGCATAATATAAATGGAAAAAGCCTACAAAATTCACAATAAAGTTGAGGGAAGAGACGATGGTTAATGCAGGATTAATCCTTGAAGGTGGCGGTATGCGCGGATTATATACGGCAGGAGTGCTTGAATATTTTATGGAGCGGGATTTATACCCACCCTATGTCATCGGTGTTTCGGCGGGAGCTTGTATGGCCGCATCTTATCTTTCAAGGCAAAAAGGTCGAAACAAAAAAGTGAATCTCGGTTTTATTGAGGATAAACGTTACCTTTCCTTTAGAAATTTTATCAAGAAACGGGAACTTTTTGGGATGGATTTTATTTTTGATGAAATTCCAAATAAATTAGTTCCATTTGATATGGATGCGTTTAAGCAGAATACAGAGGAATTCGTCATTGTAACCACCGATTGTGACACAGGGGAGCCGGTCTATTTTAATAAAACGGACCAGGGGACAGATCTCGTGAAATTACTCCGTGCCTCAAGTTCTTTGCCATTTGTAGCGTCGAGTGTGGAATATAAAAGCCGGCATTTATTAGACGGCGGGATTAGTGATCCCATTCCGATAAAAAAATCAGAGCAAGATGGCTTTGAAAAGAATGTAATTATCCTTACAAAGCCAGAGGGTTATTTCAAACGGCCAAGAAAAATGTACTCTATTATTAAGTATAAGCAGCATCCGAAAATAAATGATTTATTAAGGGAACGGTATAAGCATTATAATGAGACACTTGAATATGTCGCTAAACAGGAACAGCTAGGAAATGCGTTTGTGATGCGACCAAGTGCGGAATTGCCGGTAGGGAGGGCGGAACGGAAGAAGGAACGAGTGGAGGAGCTTTATGAGTTAGGTTGGAACGATGCTAAAGAGCAATTTGAGGCACTGCAGCGCTTTCTTAGCAATTGAAAACACTCTTTGTATGTTTTTCCGAAGAGAGGGAAAACGTAATAAAAAGGAGTGATACAATGAAGCAACGGCGCTTAAGCATTGAAGAATTTAATGAATTATTACAGAAATGGAATGATCAACAGATAAAGATTGTGAAGCAGGAAATGGATGATATAGATGAAATACTTCTTGTTTTAAGAGGAGTTTCTTTCACGAAGGGACAGAATATTGATGATTATATATCCCATTACGCCTTGCAATTAAACGGAAGTGGTCTCATCGAAACAACGATGAACAATTATGAATCCTTGCCAGCTGAAACATTTGAAATCCCTCTTGAAGAGGAAGCAACGTACGAATTTGATGGGGCTCGCTTTACGATCAGCACCTCCCGCGGAGTTTATACGATAGAACAGAATCAATTCGTTTAGGAGAAAATAAGTAGTTTAGCATTTTTTATTGAAAAAGATGCTAAACTACTTTATTTTTTGGAATGAATTCTTATTCGAACGGAATCGCAAAGCTTCTTTTGTTAGGATGTTTAGCAACGAGCAGATGGCATTTTCTTGCATTATCTTTTGTATACCAATGATCTTTTAAATATCTTTCCAACTCGTCCACTGTTTTAACCTTTTCGTCTTTTAATTCACTTAGAAGCATTTTAATATGCTCTTCATTCAACAGAAAGCCATTAATTTCTATCTTCATCATGGATAACTCCTTTTTCATTCAAATCTCTATGTCCGCATTATACCAAAAGAGAACGGAATACGATAATTTCTATCTGAAATAACTAGTAAAAAGAAGGACACACTAAGATTGAATTAGTGTAAAGGAGGTTTATACCATGTCAGAGGAAAATAAGAATAGAAATAAGGATAAAGGAAAACAGAGGAACGTGAGGAAATATGATACGAGGCCGAAGCGCGATGTGGAGATAGCTGAGGATACAGAGTTCCTAAATCTTGATCAGAAGAGAAATAAAAGAAAACGGGATGATTAATTTTAGTGCTTGGGAATGGGTGCCGGTGACTGCTTTTGCCAAAAAGGCACCCTTAATTTATCACGTATTAACGGTCTGTAATCCCCCCTCTTCTAAACATGAGGGAAGCCCAATATGTGAAGGGTAGATAAACAGTTCGTAAATCCCTGATTCTGTTCAACTAACTTTCAGTGGGGAAGGTAAGGATACCCCACTGAATGAGTTTCACTTTATTTTTATAGGGAAGGGATATAAGATTTATCTTCCACGTATGTTTTATCCAAATTGTTGTTTGCAAAGAATATATTATAAAGATGATTTTCTATTGTGGGACAATTGCTCTGACCCCCGTGTCCCAGCAAAAATGGGGACAAATGCACTGACCCCATGTCCCGCACTTTTTCTTGCATTTTGATGGGGAATACGTTATATTTAAATTGTGATAGTTAGTGAAAATATTCACAAGTTAAAGTGTGAGAGGGATTTCAATTAAGTGATGGTTAAGGGAATTTACTCTTACCCTTTATTGTTCGAATGGGAGTGGGGTCTTCGGTAATTGCTATGTTTACGATAGGTAAGCGTAGGGTAATTATCTTAAGAGATAAAGTATCCTGCTATCATTAATTTTCTGAAAAAAATATCTTATTCGAACTGTTGTAGTGTATAAAATATGAGAAGGGAGCAATAACATGATGAATCTAATCGGAATAGTTGGAACGAACTCAGACCAATCCACGAATCGTCAATTACTAGAATTTATGCAAAAACATTTTGCTGAAAAAGCGAACATTGAACTTTATGAAATTAAAAATTTGCCTGCATTTAATAAACCTAGAGACACCACAGCACCACCTGAAGTGCAGGATCTTTCGGATAAAATTAAGGAAGCGGATGGGGTTATCATCAGCACACCAGAGTATAATCACTCTGTCCCAGCTATTTTAAAAAGCGCATTGGAATGGTTATCTTATACGACTCAACCACTTATTGATAAACCGGTCATGATTACTGGAGCATCATACGGTCGCCTGGGTTCTTCCCGTGCCCAGTCACACTTGAGACAAATTCTTGATGCACCGGAATTGAAAGCACGTATTATGCCAAGTTCTGAGTTTCTGGTTGGCCTATCTTTACAAGCTTTTGATGAGGATGGCAAGCTTGCCGATCCAAACAAAGTACAGGAACTAGAAGAAATCTTTAATGAATTTATCCAATTTGTAGATATTACAAAGCAATTAGTTAAAGCGAATCCTAATAAAAACAAATCCAAAAGTTTTTCTTGGGAGAAGAATTAATCCAGGGAGGTATATAGATGAAAATCGTTGGAATCGTCGGATCAAATGCTGAATTTTCATATAACCGTTTATTATTAAATTTTATCGCTAAAAATTTTAAAAACTTAGTTGATGTTGAAGTGCTCGATATTGATGAAGTTCCGATGTTTAATCAATCGGATGATCAAACGAACAGTGAACCGATTCAATATTTAAACAAAAAGATAGTTGAGGCGGACGGAGTTATTATTGCGACACCAGAGTATAATCATTCGATACCTTCTGCATTACAAAGTGTTCTTGAATGGTTATCCTTTAAAATACATCCCCTTGATGGAAAACCAGTCATGATTGTAGGAGCTTCCTATGACGTTCAAGGGTCTTCCCGCTCCCAGCTTCATCTGCGCCAAATCCTTGACGCCCCGGGTGTGAATGCTGTCGTCATGCCAGGTAACGAATTCCTGCTTGGCGAGGTGCATCAAGCTTTTGATGAAGATGAGAATTTGAAAGATGCTAGCACCGTTCAATTCCTTGAGAGTTGTATTAAGAAATTTATTCGTTTCATTAATGTAGTAACGATTATCGACTCACCCGAGGGAATGAAAGATGTATCGAGTACAGAGGATTTATATGCTACAGGGAAAATCGATACAACAATTGAAGGCGTCGATATGGAAGCGGAAGATTGGGTCGAGCAGGCTGCTGAAGCGGTGGGAGCAGTTGAAGGTGATACGTACGTGAAATTGGACCGAGGAATTTTAACCGTTAATCAGTTGAATTACTTTCTAAAATCTATGCCGGCTGAATTAACGTACGCAGATAGCAATAACCAATTCCTGTATTATAACCGCATGTATGAAGCGGAAGACATGTTAGCATCCCGTACACCGGCACAGGTTGGTAATCCACTAGCTAAGTGTCACCCGGAAAGAACCTATAGCGGAGTTGCGTGGGTCATTCAGCAACTACGTAAAGGAAAAGAAGATGTCGTCCGAGCGCATGTTCCAACCCATGGACCAGATAAGTTCGTTGTGCACAGCTATCAGGCCGTTCGGGATGAAGAGGGAAATTATCTTGGAATTAATGAATATGTCCAAGATATCAAACCGATTATTGACTGGTACTTGCAGCAAACCGGACAACAATTAACCGGTGGCGATGTTGATGCAGTCTCCGGAGCTACAGAAAAAGTAGATACGGTATCGGGAGCAACCGCTCAAGATTAATAATTAAGGGAAACACAGGGGAAAGAGGTCTCTATGGCCTCTTTTTTCGAATTTTCACGTGGAAGGATGAGGTTTGCCGAATGAAAACTCGTGAAATACATATGATGGGTACGATTATTCAATTATCGGTTCAGCATAAATACGCGGATTTTGTCTTAGATGAATTGATTATTCGCCTCGAGGAATTTAATAAACGTTTCAGTGCCCATGACCCGGACTCAGAATTAATGCAGATTAATAAAAACGCTGGAATCATGCCAGTGAATGTCCACCCTCAGTTATACGAACTAATTAAAATTGGAAAACTACATAGCACGCCTGCAGACAGTTCTTTAAATATTGCAATTGGTCCGCTTGTTGAAGCATGGCGCATTGGTTTTGGCGGTACAGAAGTTCCAGCAGATAAAGAGATTCAAGCTTTACTTCCTAAAACGGATCCGATGAATATTATTCTTAATGATGCGGAACATACCGTGTTTTTAAAAGAACCCGGAATGTTCATTGATTTGGGTGCGCTAGCAAAAGGCTTTATAGCGGATCTATTGATAAATGATATTGAAACGCTGGAAGTGACAGCGGCCATCATTAATCTGGGCGGGAATGTCCTCACCTATGGAAAATCACCAAATCAGCCAGATGGATTCTTTCGCATTGGAATTCAGCATCCATTCGAGGCGCGTGGAAATCATATCGCGATTGTTAAAGCATTCAATCAATCCGTCGTTACTTCTGGCATCTACGAAAGAAAATTAACCTTGAATAATAAGACTTACCACCATATTTTAGATCGGCACACAGGTTATCCGATTGAAACTGAAATTGCTGGCTTGACTGTTGTATCCAAACGTTCAGTCGATGGTGAAATTTGGACAAGCCGTTTATTCGGGAAGTCGGCTGAGGCAACAATTGCTGCTTTAGAAGCAGTAGAAGATGTCACGGGAATAGTCATTACAAAAAACGGAGAGCTTCATTATTCCGAATCGCTCCAGCCATATTTGGTTATTTAGATGTTCCAAGAATAAATGTATCCCTTCCGTCAAAAGCTATCCCTATAAGGAAGGAGGACACAATCATGACATCAAGACCAAAAGGACCGAAACAAAATAAAAATCCAGATCTGCCGCAAAGTCCAGTTCAGCCTTATGGGGAACCTTTATCCGGCTCGAAAAAGACAAAAAAAGCGAATCATTCCAGACAAAATTATAATCCGCATCATGGATTATAATAGATGATGATCAGTTCGAAAGAGAATGTATCTTATCACTTGAGTGGAAATTATTTAGTGTGCTTTGGTTGATTAGAGTGCTTCCTACTTCTGAATAGAGATTATTTAGTTTACTTCAAATTGATTAGAGTACTTCTAAACACTCGAGCAGAAATTATTCACCTTGCTTTGTTAGAATAGAGCGCTTCTCATCGCTTGAGCAGAAAATTATTTCCTTACTCCGTTTGAATAGAGCACTTCTAATCGTTCGGGCGTAAATTTTTTACTTTATTTTAGTTGAATAGGGTACTTCTCATCGCTTGAGCGTAAATAATTTACCTTACTTCGGTTGATTAAAGTGCTTCTAACCAGAAAGCTCTTACTCAATTCAGCCGTTTAAATGCTTTTATCATCAAAGAAATAGACAAGGGGAGGGGTTCATCTTGCAAGTTAGAATAGAAATAACTTACCGGACGAAAAATGGGGCTGAAGCGGAGTTTAGTTCTGATTACATGGAGGCAGAACCTGCCCTTGTCATCGCTCGCGATCTCGAGAAAACGGGGAGAATGAAACAATTAACAATTATTGATACGTACGATGTAAGTTGGACGTTAAAACAGTTAACGAAATTTATGGAAAAGGTTAAAACAGAACCCCATGATATCGTCGTTTATTTTGATGGCGGATTTGACCAGAATACACAGAAAGCCGGATTAGGTTGCGCAATTTACTATAAACAGGATGAAAAATCATATCGAATTAGAAGAAATGCTTTAGTAGAAGGTTTAATCAGCAATAATGAAGCCGAATATGCAGCACTTCATCTTGGACTGAAGGAATTAGAACTGTTAGGCGTCCATCATTTACCAATTACGTTCGTGGGAGACTCCCTTGTCGTTATTAATCAACTTAATGATGAGTGGCCGTGTTATGAAGCCGAATTATCAAAGTGGTTGGACCGGATTGAAGCAAAAACGGAGAAACTCGGAATTGCGCCAATCTATGAAAGTGTTTCACGTAAAAAGAACCGCGAGGCAGATCAATTGGCGACACAAGCTTTACAAGGAGTTGAAATTACGAGTCACTCGGAGCAGTAAATAAAAAAAGGGATCATGCATCCCTTTTTCTTTACGTCCATCAATTTGCCTTTTAAAAAGCGCCCGATCCTCCGCCGCCACCGCCAACTCCAGTACCTGAACTTGATGAAGAATTTACTGACTGGGCTACAGTCCTTGTCGCCGAACTAAAACTTGTATTCGCGGTAGATGAAAGTGTCAGTAACGCTAATAAGTTGGCAGTTGAATCAGGTTGTCCGACGGCATTACTTTCAATAAAGTATTTATTTTTCTCCTGAAGTTTCTTATCCTTCAGTCCAGCGGAGAAAATGAGCGCGCGTTCTTTATCATCTTTAGGTAACGTGTACCAGCTACTTGATTGTAGATCATTAAAGTCTTCTTTAAATTGTTGCCATTGCAAGCTAATAAGTTGCCCCTTGACAGTTCGCGTTTGGAACACAAGGACAAACAAGAGAAGGCCGCCTAGAACAATGAGATTAAAAACAAGCCACATATATAATTCATGGACACCGAATAATATGATGAGTGAAAGTAATAAAAGACTGATTAGCCCCGTAATCCAGCGGGGTTTTATATGCTTATTGAGCAGTCGATGTGACTTTATTTCTTCCTTTAATAATTGCTTATACTCTACTAGAGCCTTATAAAACGTCTCCTGATTTGTCGTCTTCTTCGTATATTTTTCCAGCTGGTCAAAGGAAAATATGCGATTTTCCCCAATCTTTTTAAACAAGAGATCCATAATCAATGTTTCATGCTCAAGGTCCGTATTCTCATGAACAAGATAAAAAGTATCATTTTCCCTCTGCTCAATATTCCCTTTCCTTACTAAATCCATCATTGCCGCTGTCAGCATATCCCCATGCTCTGCTACCTGATTACGGAAATAAAGAATCGTTGCGGGCATACTCATCATTTCCTTTGGAACTAAGGAAACCTTATGATATTGGTGCTCGGCTTCACGCTTCGCCATTTCTTCCTTTCTTCCGCCATAAACTAAGAGGAGGAGTAAATATAAGCCAAATACTGTTGTTACATAAGGTGCAAGATTTCTAAGTGTTTCTTGACGAGCGAGAAAAGCTGCTTCCTTATCGGCTAGTTTTTGTTCTTCACGCATCATTTCATCCCGCATGGTTCCATCGTGCATCGGTGCGGCAGAAAATAAAGCGTTATCGTATGCTACACGTATATCCCCATTCTTCCCGCTATCCACAAGGCCCATCTTGAAGACAACTGTCCCATCACTATCGATGTTTTCCGTTTTATAAGCTTCATCCAATCCATATGCTATAACATCTGTCGTCATCTTAGGTGGATGAATCGTAACGGTGAAATTTTCATAATCGCTCTCATTGCTTGTATCAAAAAATGGCCAGTAAAATTGTGCCATATCTTCAAAAACTTCGACACCATCCTCGATCAAATAAGAAAGTTCAATCGTAACCGTCTCATTTTTCCCGCTTCTAAATACCTTGTACGTGTCATCGTCTCGTTCAACTTCTAAGCTAGTCCCATTTTCACTAGCTGCAAAATCCGTAATGGAAGTACCTTTTTTCGGAATAAGGCTACGGGTGATTCCATTGAACTTCCCATCAAATTCATACGTATGGAATTCTGTCACTTTGACATTTCCATCCTCCAACAGGTAAGCATCAATATCTGTTTCATTAATTGTAAAGTCGACCGCTAGTGCATGGAGCGGGAACAGTGAAACCCCAACTAATATTGCCAGAAAAAGAGTAACTAACCTTTTCATGTAAACCCCTCACTTTCTTAAAAGTAATACGAAAGAACAACCGAAAAAGATTCACTGGGACGTGGGGTCAGAGCATCTGTCCCAGTTTTTTGCCTTCATAATAACGTAATACGAATAGAGTACATTTATTAATAAAAGCTTAATATCTCCGGCATATTGGACGATATGAAATAAGGAGGACTATTTATTTCTGCTACAATCCAAAATGAAGATAGGAGTGCTTGAATGAAAAAGATTTCAGGGTTACTTAACTTTAAAAAACTTAAAACAAAGGTGTTATTTGGTTTTTCTATTATTATGTTATTAGTTGTCCTTTTAAGTGGATTCACTATTTACTCGATTAACTCCGTAAATAACGATTTGGATATCGTGTTGGATAGGGAAATAGAATTAATGATTGCTGATGAAGGCTTGGCAAAAAACATGCTGAACCGAACAAGGTTGATTCAGGGTTATATTTTGTTCGGTAATGAAGCGTATAAAGAAGCGTTCGAAGCGGGACTAGAAGAGAGTATTGCATTAGAAAATCGGGCAGCAGAGCTAAGTAGTTCAGCGGAATTAGAATCATTACTTGAAAGAAAAATAGAGTGGGGTTACCTAACAGACGAGATAATTGAGGCTTATGAAAAAGGAAATGTAGATGAGGCAGGAGTTATTTTAGAAACATCACTTGAACCGCTTGGGGGAGAATTAATCGATGGATTTGGAAATCTGGCAGAGGCTGCAGAACAAAGAATTCAAGTGATTGGTGAAGAGATCCAACAAAATGTAAATACACTTATGACTTTTGGTATTGTTATTTCTTTGGCGGTGATTGTTCTAGGGATTACAATCGCAATGTTTACCGCGCAGATGATTACCAATCCAATTCAAACCGTAATGAAACGAATGAAATTAATAGCTTCTGGTCATTTGAATAATGAGCGGTTGACCGTGGATATGCGAGACGAAATTGGACAATTGGTGTCGGCGGCAAATGATATGAATGATAATATGCGGGATATTATGGTGAAAATTACGGACGTCTCCCATACGGTTTCAGCACATAGTGAAGAACTCACGCAATCTGCTTATGAGGTGCGTTCAGGTACGGAGCAAATCACTAGTACAATGGAAGAATTGGCGTCAGGAGCGGAAACACAAGCCTATCAATCCGGTGATTTGTCCAATATGATGTCTAATTTTACAGAGCAGATTGAAGAAGTAAATCGTAACGCAGCACATGTGCAAAAAGAATCGAATCAAGTGTTAGAAATGACGAATGAAGGATCCGTGCTAATGGATTCATCAACGAATCAGATGGAAAGTATTGATGCAATGGTACAAGCGACAGTGAAAAAAGTGGAAGGATTAGATGAACAAACGCAAGAAATTTCTAAGTTGGTCACAGTTATACAAGATATTGCCGCTCAGACGAATTTATTAGCGTTAAACGCTGCAATTGAGGCGGCAAGAGCTGGTGAAAATGGACGTGGATTTGCAGTAGTCGCTGATGAAGTCGGCAAACTTGCTGCACAGGTAGGTAGTTCAGTAACAGATATATCAGGGATTGTCCATAATATACAAACTGAATTCAGTGAAGTGACAACTGAATTAAATCAAGGTTATGAAGAAGTGAAGGAAGGAACCATTCAAATTCAAAATACGGGAGAGAAATTTACAAGTATTCGTGAATCTGTAACGGATATGGTTGGCAATATGCAGAAGATCTCAGATAACGTTTCGGAATTTGCAGCGAGCAGCCAGAAAATGAATTCCTCTATACAAGAAATTGCAGCTGTCTCTGAAGAATCTGCCGCAGGAATTGAGCAAACATCTGCATCAGCGGAACAAACAAGCAGCTCCATGGAAGAAGTAGCCAAGAGTGCAACAGAACTAGCCCGATTAGCAGAGAACCTAAATGAATTAGTAAATCAATTCCAAGTTTAACGTGATCGGGACACGGGGTCAGAGTAAATGTCCCACTTTTGTTCTGCGTAACGAATAACATAATCTACACTACATTTTAAGCAAGATAACACTAAAAATAGGTTGTCCCTTTAGTAGACAACCCATTTTTATGTTATTTATCCAATTCAATCGTTTCGTTCACATGTGTCGATTCAGCATTTTTCCCTGTCATGCGTTTATAGAGAAAAGCGATTCTTTTCGTGAAGTTCCCGGTTTCCCAATATTCAGCTGCTTCAGCTTTTACCTTTATCAAGACAATGTCAGGGTTATCATAAGAGGTTTGCAAAACTTTCTCGTATGCTTTACTCCACAATTCCTTTTTCTTGTCTAAATCCTCAACAATCTCAGCTCTCCCTCGCACCGAGACATAAGATTTGCCTGCATAAGCAACATTCACTTCTTGATCATGTAAAATTTCCTTATATTTATCCGTTTCTTTTTTAGTGAAGAACCATAAGTCCCCATCAAACTCTACTTCTTGCGTTTTCATAGGGCGTGAAATAAGTCCTTCTTCGGTTAATGTCGTCAACATCGCCGTATCTACGCCTTTGATTAGTTCTCTTAATGTCTCGATTTCTTCTTGTTTCATCATTTTAGAAATTTCTCTCACCTCATTTCTGCTTCTATCGTTATATATTTCCCTTAGACCATTGAGATATGCAATGGCTAACATCAATATAAAAAGACTGTCCGCATTACCGCAAACAATCTTTGTCCTTCATTTCTCCTCTAGTTTATGTACAAGTTCATTACATCTGTATTGTCTAATTGATCCCATTTAATTTGGTTCAGTAATAGTTGGTAGCCGTGACCCAAATAGTGTTCTACTTCAAATTCCAATACAGCTTTCTCCGTTAAACTATACTGTTGCAAAACGCCATTTACTGTATAGTCATCTATAATTTGTGCGTAATAGATTTCAGCATAAGGGCGCAAATTTGGTGCTTTTTCCAAAATCACTTCTTGGTCCAACAAAGCATGGGAAACATGTCTGATAATATTCTTTTCATGTATGAGTAAAGCTCCGATTGGATGTGGGAACTGATTAACGATTGTTTCTGGTAAAGATTGTAAGGCATTTACAGCTGCTGGGTCACCTTGTTTGTAGTTTTCCAGGAAAGTATGTAAGGAAAGATGCACCGCAGCTAGATTAAAATTAACCGCTAAGTCATGTTGTTTTTTTAAATAAAAGGCTTGTGCTATTGATTGCAATAAATTAACAGATATTCCTTTTTCATTAATAATCTGTTGATAATAATCAATCGCCAAGTCAAATTTTCTTTCACGTTGTGCCTGTACTGCTAATTCAAAAGTACTCATTATATCAGCTCCATAAAAAAATAAATTAAAATGCATCCTTTCCATTTTAATTAGTAATGTTCTATATGTCCATCTAAAGTTCTTCAGGGATTGAGTCAAGTACTTGTAGGAGTTTTTTAAGTCCCTTATTTTATAGTATTATCCTTCAGCTCTATGTTGGCGTTATCAAGCCTAGATCCCTTTAATAAATTATGTTTATAGGGGTATATTTCCCATTACACTCTTTCTTAATCAATCGGATATGTCGAGGCTCGATTGATTGAAGAAGTCAATAGAAAACTAGAAGACTATCTGTATTTCGCAGACAGTCTTCTATCATACAATGTAGGGGAATATTTTTCTTCAAAAAACCGAATCATTATTATTCCACTGAATCGGATTCCTCATCAGCACCAAATCCAGGATCCTCGGTTTCCGAATCCTCATCTGGCTCAGTGTTTGAATCCTCAGCATCGTCTAGGTCTGATCCAGGTTCTGAACCGGAAGCAGGTTCCTCTTCATCCGTTTCCGTATCCAGTCCCGGGTCTGTTTCTCCCGTATCTGGGGTCGTCTCCGTTTCAGGTGGATTCTCCATGATTTCATCTTGATCTTCCGTTTCTCCTGAACAAGCAGCTAATGTTGCCGCGATTCCAATTGAAAGTACACCTGCAAGAACTTTTTTGATTTTCATAATTGGACCTCCTCATAATTTTTATCTCCCTTATAGAATAACGGAAAAATGTAACAAAACTGTGGAATACAGTTAACAAACAGTTATCACTATTATGTCAAAAATAGATAATGCTGGTAGACAACAAACACTGGTATACCATGCTTTTCTAAAAAAATCAGCAACATTAGTTAATAATTCATTCATCTTCTTGTAAAAAAGGGGAAGGATAACAAATATTTGGAGGGGGAGAAATAAGAAATAATGCTGTTTCCAGTTGGATTAATTTTGTAATTCGTAAGCACAAGGTACTCTAATTCGTATTTTATTGATTTTTATTTAATCTTTACCGTATTTCTCCATACGCATGTCCCGGTCATAAGGTGTTATTGCTGCAACTAGCGAAAAGGGAGAGCTTTCCTCTTAAGCAGAATCCACGACGATATTCATTTCGATAAATATGTATGTAAAAAGGATTTGTTTTAAAAACAAATCCTTTAGGAGTGAGAAAGGTTAAATGGAAGGGCGGTTTGGACCATTAAGTTTTTTATCACCTTTAATAGCAGTAGATTTTTCTCTCTGCTGCTGACGTTCTTGCTTCTGGATTTCTTTGCTTTTGTCCATGATAAAAACCTCCTTTACATATAGTGTGTCTAATTTTATGGAAATGATTTATATTTTCGCTAGCAGAGTAGATTACTGTATCATAAAGTGAAATTTCATTCAGCGGGGGTTTCCTTCCCCGCAGAATGTTAGTTGAACAAAATAAGGAATTTACAGACCGTTAATGCGTGATAAAAACTTATTCCGATAATTACTCAACGCTAACAAAGGAAAAATATATCGATAGCTATGGTAATGAATGTAAAATCCTCCTGCCATTCCTTGTCCTTTTGGATAGGCCGCTGTCCAATCTTTTTTGTCAGAATGATCCAGTAAAAATTTTACCCCTGCCTGAATTTCGGGTGTCACGTTGTCTGATGCGGCAATGAGCGCATCCAATGCCCAGGCCGTATCGGTTAATGTGCTGACTGTAAGCGGGATATAAGTTTGGTGGATATCGCTATAACAAGATTCTCCCCATCCCCCATCTTCATTTTGAATATTTTTGAGCCATTTCAGCGCCTTTTGAATGGAAGAATGTTCGGAACGGACACCAGTCGAGATCAAACCGGTAATGGCAGCCCATGTTCCGTAAATATAACAGATTCCCCATCTGCCATACCAGGATCCATCTTTTTCTTGATCACGTTTCAGCCAGTTCACTCCATTTTTTATTGCGGGGTGCTCGATCGGCAAGTTTGTGAAATTACCTAAATACTCCATCGTTCTTCCGGTTAAGTCGGCGGTAGAAGGGTCCGCAAATAAGTATTTAGCCCCTTCGATGGGAATATAGCTAACGATTTTTTTATCCACATTTTTTTCAAATGCAGCCCAGCCACCATCATGATTCTGCATGGAAAAAATCCACTTGTTCCCCCTATCCCAAGCTTGTCGATACACGGGGTCGTTACGTGCCAAGCGGCTAATAGACCGTAAGGAGGCAGTTGTATCGTCTATATCTGGATGCATCGTATTCTGATCAGCAAACCCCCATCCACCCGGGTTACTGAAAGGATTATGGATTACCCAGTCACCGTAACGGCCATGCTGGCGTGAAAGTAAATAGTTGTTTGCTTGCTGAATCATGGAATCATCCCACGGGACACCAGCACGTTGCAGGGCATAACTGATTAAAGATGTATTCCAGACGTTTGCTGTTGTATATTGCATATGTGTATGGCCATCAATTTTGCAAGCCATCCCTTTTAATCCTTCTACTGCTTTTGTGATTACGGGATAATCTCTAGGATATCCAAGAGCTAATAGGGAAAATATCATCAGAAAGGTGGAACTAAAGAAATTATATAAAGTTCCGTCAGCCTCAATTCTGTCCAGTATATATTTTTTCGCTTGTTGCAGGGCGATTGAATGAATGGAAGCGGGGAGTCCAATGATATTTTTGATTCCTTGGTGAATAAATGAAGAGAAGGAACGCCAATCTTCTGAGCGATAAAGGAAGAACTCGTTGTTTTCTTTACTTTCTCTTGAAAGAAATAAATGGGAAAGGTCGGGGCTCCGTTGTGTTTTCAACGAGAATTTTTGATCGGCTAGGATTAACATTGGAGCAAGGTTTGTTCTTCCATAAACGGAAAAATCATAGAAGTTAATCGGGAAGGATAATGGTAAAAGAATAAATTCGATTGGAATCGGAAAAAACGCAGGCCATTTATATTGGCCGGTTAAGGAGAGCATGAATTTGGCCATCATATGACTTTTTTCAATTCCGCCCCATTCGAGAATCCTTCTTCTTGCAGCAATTAGTTCCTTATCTGTCTGATCACGGTAACCGGAATACAATAGTGCATAATAGGCTTCAACGGTAGCAGTCAGATTGCCGTCGATCTCATCATAAAAGAGTTTCCAGGCCCCGTTTTTCTCCTGCCTGCTGAGTATCCGCTCGACTAAAGCTTGAATGAGTTCTTCATCATTCATTTCTAGGGTGCGCAGTAAAATAATCATATAGGCATCCGTAGAGACACCTGTCTCAAAGGGATAATCCCAGGATCCATCAGAGGATTGATCTTTTCTTAATGCGGTGATCATGCGATTGATCCTGTCCGTTACTTTACTTTTCACCGTTTCACCTCCAAACAACAATATCATTTTATTCGAGCGCCATGATAAACATACCAAAAACCTAAGGAACAATTCACTTCTTATTAACTAATCATCATTTATTCCAATCCATTTCCATAACATGATTAGTAAAGAGGTGATGCTCCATCATTCCGTGTTTAAAAAAGAAAATAGCGAGCCAAACGATTCCTGCCGAACTAATCGCGATAAAAAAGGAATTAATGAAGAAGCGGCGGCCGAAGATCCAGGAAAATCAATTAAGTGAAGGGGAACATCATTTAATCGAATACATTCGTCATGAAACGAAAAAAAGAAATGTAAATAACGTGACAAGAACGAATGCTTACCTCGCTTATTATCAAAGGTTTCCTGAAATTCATTGGGCTTTCCTCGGGCATATGGTTTCGAGGAATGGTGGATGGAATATGACCGATTTGAAAGGAAGTCTCTTAACTAGGATTTTATCCTCCGAGGAGCAGAAGGAGTTTTTTAGCTTTTTAGAGCGGGGTAATTGGTTAATTTTTCAAGACATTTACCCGCAATTGATACTTTATGAAGAAAGTATAAAAAGAAACACGAATCTATTTCACCTTTTACCATGGTTTCATGTCTCTTTTTTCATGAGCGTGATCTGGAATTACTTTTATCGAAAAAGAGATCGTTACCTGCTGACGATAGCACTTATTATTAATGAACAAAGCTACCTGGAGAAAAGAGTCATTCAGAATCCGTATTATCAATCCACCGTACTGGAAACACTTCAATTCAAGCTGCAAGAATTCCTTGATTTAAATCAAATTATATTTCCCTTCATTGATAGCAAGGAGACTAAAATTATCGGTCAAACGATTCATAAATTTGCCTCTTTACATGAACGGATATTATTGGGAAAACGCTTGTATCAATTACTTTTTGATCCGAAACATTACGTATCGATTTATCAGTGGGCAAATGTTCAACCCCACACGGGTTCGAGAAAAGACTTTTGGCCACATTTATTTAATGATGTAGATGGATCTGTTCCCGGGAGTTCGTATCAGAAAAGAATAAAAGACTGCCAGATTCGGAAAAACGCCCCCAAATTATATAGCCCTATTTTAAAATATGCGTGGGAGGATATGGAACAGAAAGAAGCGGAAAAGGGAGACTGGTACTCGGATTGGAACGTCATTGATTATTTAAAGAAGGACATGTCTAAAGAAAGTGGAGATATTTATCATGAGTATTGTAAAACACTGGAGAAAATCGAATTCTCCATCCTCGCAAAAGAGGCCATTTTACCGAAGAAATCTTAGATTGAAGTCTTATTTATCTACTGCTATTCTCGTCTCTTTAATTGGAACGTATTTAGATCTTTTGTTGGTGGGGGCAGGTCTCTATTTCTTTCCGAAGCGTCTGTTTTCAGAGATATTTACCATTAATATTTTATTTACGATTTGTATCCTGCCTTTATGTACCTTTATCATTATTTTCATTCTAAAGAGGATTCATCCATTACTTCGATATTTTTTCCTATTTATTTGCAGCTTGTTTGCCTACATAGCAGAGCAAACGGCAGAACAGTTTGGCTTATTTATTCATTCTCCTGACTGGAAACATGAATTTTCCCTGATTGGTTACTTTCTCTTCCTTATTGTTATTTGGAGATTTTATTGCTGGCTGGAGAAAGGGGAGAGGGAGGGGTATTCTAAAATGTAAGGTGAAGAGATGAATATATGGCTTTATTTGCAAGTGAAAATTAGGCTATTTTAATTGAAGTTGGCAATTTTATATGAGGAGAAAGGGAAGTGACGTGGAGAGCAATAGAGGAGGTAAAGGAGGGGCTGGATCTGAAATAATGCTGTCTCAATCGTTTCTGTTAACTATTGAGGAGACATCATAATATTTATTTACTGTTCAGTTCGTTCAGGTTTTCTTTTCAAATACTATTGTTTGGTTGCTTTCAATGAGATTAAGTAAAAAAGGAAAGAATTCAGTTTGGAATTCCTCAATGAGAAAATATTGATACAGTTGAAGGATTTAATAAAGAAATCGACTGAAGGTATAAAGAAAACCTTGCCCAGCATGGCGGGATACGTAAAGTTACCGCGTGCTGGGCAATAAGGAAGCTGACATTGTCACGGCCGGAAATAGTGTGGACGACTTTAAGCCGGTGAGGTTATACTTGCTCCATATTAATTGTGATAGTAATAATAAGATGTAAATAATCGGTAGTAAAAATTAATGTTGCTTTCGTGGTTTGTACATGTTATATTAATCATCCGCCACAAAAACTAGAATAAATCTAAATTAAAAAAATGGTTGACTAAAAGTTTGATAGTGTGGTATATTATTTCTTGTCGCTTTTAACAGAGTGGCAATGTCAAGGAAATAATGAAAAAGTTATTGACTTGATAGTTTTCGTTTGATACAATGTAAAAGTTGCCGTTTGAAGAAGTGGCGAGAACATTTGCTCTTTGAAAACTGAACAAAACAACCAGTATG